>NZ_JBBEOI010000104.1 GCF_037860755.1 Aquipuribacter hungaricus
ACCGCTGCCCGCCGCCGCCGCTCGTCCGCGCCGGCGAGCTCTGCCTGCCCCCGGGCGCCGAGCCGCAGGCCGCCCGTCACGTCCTGGGTGACGTCCTCGTCGTCGCCCCGCAGGTGACGCCGGAGCACCGCGCACGCGCGCTCGCGCTGCTGCTGGCGCCGGCGCACGGGGGCGTGGTCCGGGCCAGCGCGGCCTGGCTGTGGACCGGCGACCCGTCGCTGCGCCCCGCCCGGGTCGACCTGGCCCCGGCACCGTCCGCCCCGCCGGTCCCGGGCCCGCGGCCGTCACCAGACCGGGCGCTGCCGGTGCGGCGCGCCCGCTGGTGGGCCGGCGCCGCATGGACCGTGGTCGGCGGCACGGCCGTCACCACCCCGACGACCACCGCCGCGGAGTGCTCCCGGCTGCTCCCCGTCGGGCCGGCCCGCCGGTGCGTGGAGGCGCTGACCCTCTCGGCCTCCGTGGACCTCGAGGAGGTCGCCCACCTGCTCCGGGCCGCGACCCCGGCCGGATCCCCCGCCCCGCCGGGCACCGCCGACGCGCTCGCGCTGCTCGCCTCCCTCGGCGCGGCTGCGTGAGCGCCCGTCGTCCGGGCCCGACCGCCGTCGTCCGGGCCCGGCCGCGCGAGCCGGGACGAGCCCGTGCACGGCCGCGCGCCGGCGGGGAGCCCGGCGGTGCTAGTCGGCGGCGACGTCCCGCTGGACGCCGGAGGTGACGCGGTAGACGTCGAAGACGCCCTCGACCCGGCGCACGGCGTTGAGCACGTGGTCCAGGTGCTGCGGGTCGCCCATCTCGAAGGTGAACTTCGACAGCGCCACCCGCTGGTCGGACGTCGACACCGACGCGGACAGGATGCTCACGTGGTGGTCCGACAGGGCCTTGGTGACGTCGGACAGCAGCCTGCTGCGGTCCAGCGCCTCGACCTGGATCTGGACGAGGAACACGCTGCTCGCCGTCGGCACCCACTCGACCTCGAGCATCCGCTCGGGCTCCCGGCGCAGGGTGGCGATGTTGCCGCAGTCCGTGCGGTGCACCGACACGCCCTGTCCCTTGGTGACGAACCCGAGGATCTCGTCGCCCGGCACGGGGGTGCAGCAGCGGGCCAGCTTGACCCACACGTCGTCGGCGCCCTTGACGACCACCCCGGACTCGTTGAACCGGGGCCGGGCGACCCGCCGGCTCGGTGTGGTGACCTCGGCCAGGTCCTCCTCGGTGCCGTCGGCCCCGCCGAGCGCGGCGACGAGCTTCTGCACCACGGACTGGGCGCTGACGTGGCCCTCGCCGACCGCCGCGTACAGGCCCGAGACGTCGGTGAAGCGCATCTCCTGCGCCAGCGCGACGAGCACCTCGTGCGACAGGACCCGCTGGATCGGCAGGTTCTGCTTGCGCAGCACCCGGGCCAGGGAGTCGCGGCCGGCCTCGACGGCCTCCTCGCGGCGCTCCTTGGAGAACCACTGGCGGATCTTGTTCCGCGCCCGGGGGGAGGCCACGAACGCCGCCCAGTCGCGGCTCGGGCCCGCACCGGCCGCCTTGGAGGTGAAGATCTCGACGACGTCGCCGTTCTGGAGGGTGCTCTCCAGCGGCACCAGGCGCCCGTTGACGCGGGCCCCCATGCAGCGGTGCCCGACCTCGGTGTGGACGGCGTAGGCGAAGTCGACCGGGGTGGCACCGGCGGGCAGCGACATGACGTCCCCGCGCGGGGTGAAGACGAAGACCTCCTGGGCCGCCACCTCGAACCGCAGCCCGTCGAGGAACTCCTCGGGGTCGCCGGTCTCGGCCTGCCAGTCCAGCAGCTGGCGCAGCCACGACATGTCGCTGGGGTCGGCGAGCGCGCCGTTGGCCACGACGCCGGAGCGCTTCTCCTTGCCCCCGCCGCCGCCCTTGTACTTCCAGTGCGCCGCGACGCCGTACTCCGCGCGACGGTGCATCTCGAAGGTGCGGATCTGGACCTCGACGGGTTTGCCGCCCGGCCCGATCACCGTCGTGTGCAGCGACTGGTACATGTTGAACTTGGGCATCGCGATGTAGTCCTTGAACCGCCCCGGCACGGGGGTCCAGCGGGCGTGCAGCGCGCCGAGCACGGCGTAGCAGTCGCGCAGGGTGTCCACGAGCACCCGGGCGGCCACGAGGTCGTAGATGTCGGCGAAGTCCCGGCCCCGCACGATCATCTTCTGGTAGATCGAGTAGTAGTGCTTGGGCCGTCCCGTGACGCTCGCCCGGATCTTGGCCTCGCGCAGGTCGCCGGCGATCTGCTCGCGGACCTTGACCAGGTACTCCTCGCGCGCGGGGGCCCGCTCGGCGACCAGGCGGACGATCTCGTCGTACACCTTGGGGTAGAGAGCAGCGAAGGACAGGTCCTCCAGCTCCCACTTGATGGTGTTCATGCCCAGCCGGTGGGCCAGCGGGGCGTAGATCTCCAGGGTCTCGCGGGCCTTCTTCTGCGCCGACCCGGCGGAGACGAACTTCCACGTGCGGGCGTTGTGGAGCCGGTCGGCGAGCTTGATGACGAGCACGCGGATGTCGCGCGCCATCGCCACGACCATCTTGCGGACCGTCTCGGCCTGGGCGGCGTCGCCGTAGGTGACCTTGTCGAGCTTGGTGACGCCGTCGACGAGCAGCGCGATCTCGTCGCCGAAGTCCGCCCGCAGGTGCTCCAGGTCGTAGTCGGTGTCCTCGACGGTGTCGTGGAGCAGCGCGGCCGCCAGCGTCGAGGTCGGCATCCCCAGCTCGGCGAGGATGGTGGCCACCGCGACGGGGTGGGTGATGTACGGGTCGCCGCTCTTGCGGACCTGGCCCTCGTGCGCCCGCTCGGCCACGGCGTAGGCCCGCTCGAGCAGGGACGTGTCGGCCTTGGGGTCGGCCGCACGCACGGTGACCAGCAGCGGCTCGAGGATGGGGCTGACCTGCACCCGGGCCGTGCCGGCGCGGCGAGCCCAGCGCGACAGCAGCCGCCCGGTGCCGCTGGGCGGGACGGCCCCCGGGGCGGTGTCGGGCACGGCGACCGCGGTGCCGGCAGGAGGGGTCGTGGCCACGGCGCCGGCCGTGCCGGTCGCGGCGCTGCCCGTGGCAGTGCTGCCCGCGGCGCCCGGGGGGCCGGCTGCACCGGCAGGGGCGGCGAGGCGCACGTCATCGGTGCTCCGACCAGTCGCTGCGTCCACGTCCCCTCCTCCCGCAAGTCTAGGCGGACCGCGGCCACCGCTCGGCACCCGTCCACGCCGGTGACCCTTGGTAACCTGTCCCTGGCGGTGCCGCCCGGCCGGCCGGCCGGGGAGCGCGCCGCCCGGGTGCCGCGGTGCGCGGCACCCCTGCCCTGTCCTCGGCCACGCCGGTCGACACCCGCCCCAGACACCGGGAGGCCGACGCGTGCTGGTGGTCGTGCTCGTGCACCTGCTCGCCGCCTGCCTCGCGCCTGCCCTCGTCCGCCGGCTGGACCGCGACGCCCTCCTCCTGCTGGCGCTCGTGCCGGGTGCCTCGGCGCTCTGGCTGGCGGTCCAGGGCCCGGACGAGCGGGTCGAGCGGTACGCCTGGGCGCCGCAGCTGCACCTGGACGTCGTCCTGCGGCTGGACGCCCTGTCGTGGCTCATGGCTCTCGTCGTCACCGCCGTGGGCACGCTCGTCATGGTCTACAGCTCGCGCTACCTGGGGCGCGGCCACCGCGGCCTCGCGCCGCTCACGGGCAACCTCGTCGCCTTCACCGGGGTGATGGTGGGCCTGGTGCTCGCCGACAACGTCCTGCTGCTCTTCGTGTTCTGGGAGCTGACGACCGTTTTCTCGTACCTGCTCATCGGCGAGGACGCCCGGCAGAAGGCGAGCAGGCGGGCGGCCATGCAGGCGCTGGTCGTCACCACGGCGGGCGGCCTGGCGATGCTCGTGGGGCTCGTCGTGCTCGGCGAGACCGGCAGCTACGAGCTGTCGTCGCTGGTCGCCGACCCGCCGTCGGGCACCGTCGTCGACGTCGCTGTCGTGCTCGTCCTCGTCGGGGCGCTGAGCAAGTCGGCGCTGTTCCCGCTGCACTTCTGGCTCCCTGCCGCGATGGCCGCCCCCACCCCGGTGAGCGCCTTCCTCCATGCGGCCGCCATGGTCAAGGCCGGGGTGTACCTCGTCGCGCGGCTCGCGCCCGGCTTCGCCGAGGTCGCGCCGTGGCGGCCGCTCGTCGTCACCCTGGGCCTGCTCACCCTCGTCCTGGGGGCCTGGCGCGCGGTGCGGCAGACCGACCTCAAGCTGCTGCTGGCCTTCGGCACCGTCAGCCAGCTCGGCCTGCTCACGGTGCTCGTCGGGCTCGGCACCCGGGAGGCCATGCTCGGCGGCCTCGCCCTGCTGCTGGCCCACGCCACCTTCAAGGCCGCGTGCTTCCTGGTCGTCGGGGCGGTCGACCACGCCACGGGCACCCGGGACATCCGGAGCCTCAGCGGCCTGGGCCGGCGGATGCCCGTGCTGGCCGCGGTGGGGACCGTGGCCGCCGCCGGCATGGCCGCCGTGCCGCCCTTCGGCGCCTTCGTCGGCAAGGAGGCCGCCTACGAGTCGCTGCTGCTGCCGGGGACCCTGCCGCCCCTGGCCGCTGCGGCCGCCGTCGCCGCCGTGGCCGTCGGGTCCGCGCTCACGGTGGCCTACAGCGCCCGGTTCGCCTGGGGCGCCTTCTACCGGCGGGCGGACGAGCGGGTCGACGACCACGCGCTGCGCGTGCCGGTCGACGCCGGTCACGGCCTCGGCCCCGCGCTCCTGGTGCCGCCCGCCCTGCTCGCCGCGGCGACGCTCGCCGTCGGCGTCGCGGTGCCCCTGCTCGACGGCCCGCTCGTCCGCCACGCCGACCTGCTGCCCGCCCGCTACGAGGGCACGTACGAGCTGGCCCTCTGGCACGGCCCGAGCCCGGTGCTGCTGCTGTCGCTGGCCGCCATCGCGCTGGGCGTGCTCGCCTTCCTCCAGCGCCGCCGGGTCGCCGCGGCCCAGGCCGCCGTCGGCGGCCACGGCGACGCGGACATGGCCTACCGGCGCTCCATGCGGGCCCTCGACCGGTTCGCCGGCGCGGTGACGGCCGCCACCCAGACCGGGTCGCTCCCCCGCTACATCGGCGTGATCATGGCGGTGCTGCTCGTGCTGCCCGGCGCGGCGCTGATGGGCACGTCGAGCACGTGGAGCCTGCGCGCCTGGGACACCCCGCTGCAGGCCGTCGTCGCCGTCGTCGTCGTCGCGTGCGCGCTGGCCGCCGTGCGGCTGCGCCAGCGGCTCACCGCGGTGCTGGTCGTCGGCGTCAGCGGCTACGGCGTCGGCGTCCTCTTCGCCCTGCACGGCGCCCCGGACCTGGCGCTCACGCAGTTCCTCGCCGAGAGCCTCACGCTCGTCGTCTTCGTGCTCGTCCTGCGCCGCCTGCCCAAGACCATCACGCAGCGGCACACGGTGCGGCTGCGCCTGCTCCGGGTGGCCGTCGCCGTCCCGGTGGGCCTGCTCATGGCCGGCCTGGCAGCCACGGCGGTCGGCGCGGGCGCGCCGTCGCGGGTCAGCGAGGCCTTCCCCCAGGGCGCGTACGACTTCGGCGGCGGCAAGAACGTCGTCAACGTCACCCTCGTCGACATCCGCGCCTGGGACACCATGCTCGAGGTCGCCGTCCTCGTCGTCGCCGCGACGGGCGTCGCGAGCCTCGTCTTCCTCGACCGCCGCACCGGCCGGCCCGAGAACGTCGGCCAGGCGTCGGCGTCGGCGACCGAGCGCGGCCGTGCCCGGCGCGCGGCCCGCAGCGAGAGCGGGGCGTGGTTGCGGGGCAGCGAGCTGCTGCCCGCCGGGGAGCGCTCGGTGGTGCTCGACGTGGTCGCCCGGCTGCTGTTCCACCCCATCCTGTTCGTGTCGCTCTACCTGCTGTTCGCCGGGCACAACGTGCCGGGCGGCGGCTTCGCGGGGGGCCTCGTCGCCGGGCTCGCGCTGGTCGTCCGCTACCTCGCGGGCGGGCGCTACGAGCTCGGCGAGGCCGCGCCCGTGGACGCCGGCCTGCTGCTGGGCGGCGGCCTGGTCCTCGCCGGCGGCACGGGGGTCCTCGGGCTGCTCGTCGGGGCGGACGTGCTCCAGACCGCCATCGTCGAGTTCCGGATGCCCGTGTACGGCGACGTCAAGATCGTCACGTCCCTGGTGTTCGACATGGGCGTCTACCTGGTCGTGGTCGGGCTCGTCCTCGACGTGCTGCGCAGCCTGGGCGCCGAGCTCGACCGGCAGGAGGCCGAGGCATGAGCGCGAACGCGGTCTACCTGCTGCTCGTCGCCGTGCTGTTCTCCGCCGGGGTCTACCTGGTCCTCGACCGGAGCCTGACGCGCGTCCTGCTCGGGGTGCTGCTCGTCAGCAACGGGATCAACGTCCTCGTCCTGTCGGTGTCCGGCCCGGCCGGCGGCCCGCCGCTGTACGGCACCACGCCGGTCGAGGAGATGAGCGACCCGCTGCCGCAGGCGCTCATCCTCACCGCGATCGTCATCACGCTGGGCGTGGCCTCGTTCTTCCTCGCGCTCACCTACCGGTCCTGGGCCCTCGACGAGCGGGAGGACGTCCGCGACGACGTGGAGGACGTCCGCCTGGCCGCGCTGCGCCACGACGAGGACGCCCGTTCCGGCAGCGACCCCGACGACTACGGGGACGACCCCCAGGCAGGTGGTGACCGGTGATCGCCGTCCTCCTGCCGCTGCCCGTGCTCGTGCCGCTGCTGGGCGCCGGCCTGGCCCTCGTGCTCGGGCGCCGCCCCCGCGGCCAGCGGGTCGTCAGCCTGGCCTCGCTCACCGTCGCGCTCGCCGCCGCGGTGTCCCTCGTCGTGCTCGTCGACCGGGACGGCCCGGAGTCCCTCGAGGTGGGGCGCTGGGCCCCGGGCGTGGGCATCTCGCTGGTGGCCGACCGGCTGTCGGTCCTCATGCTCGTCGTCTCGGCGACCGTGCTGCTCGGGGTCCTCGTCTACGCCGTCGGCGAGGGCGTCACCGACGGCGACCGCAGCGGGACACCGGTGTCGATCTTCCACCCGACCTACCTCGTGCTGGCTGCGGGCGTGGCCAACGCGTTCCTCGCCGGCGACCTGTTCAACCTCTACGTCGGCTTCGAGGTGCTGCTGGCGGCGAGCTACGTCCTGCTCACCCTCGGCGGCACCGCGGCCCGGGTCCAGGCCGGCATCACCTACGTCGTGGTGAGCCTCATCTCCTCGTTCCTGTTCCTCGTCGGCATCGCGCTGGTCTACGCCGTGACGGGGACGCTCAACATGGCGCAGGTGTCGCTGCGGATGGCCGAGGTCCCCGCCGACGTCCAGGTCGTCGTCCACCTCGTCCTGCTGCTGGCGTTCGGCATCAAGGCCGCGGTGTTCCCCCTGTCGGCCTGGCTCCCGGACAGCTACCCCACCGCCGCGGCACCCGTCACCGCCGTGTTCGCGGGGCTGCTCACCAAGGTCGGCGTCTACGCCGTCGTCCGCACGGAGACGCTGCTCTTCACCGAGGACTCCCAGCGCACGCTGCTGCTCGTGGCGGCGGTGGCCACCATGGTGGTCGGCGCGCTCGGCGCCATCGCCCAGAGCGACATCAAGCGGCTGCTGTCCTTCACCCTGGTCAGCCACATCGGGTACATGGTCTTCGGGGTGGGGCTGGGCAGCGAGCAGGGCCTGGCGGGGGCGCTGTACTACGTCGGGCACCACATCCTCATCCAGACCGCCCTGTTCCTCGTCGTCGGCCTGGTCGAGCGGCGCGCCGGGTCCACGAGCCTGCTCCGCCTCGGCGGGCTGGCCACCACCGCCCCCGCCCTGGCCGTGCTGTTCTTCGTCCCCGCGATGAACCTCGGCGGGATCCCCCCGCTGTCGGGCTTCCTCGGCAAGGCCGTCCTGCTGCAGGCGGGCGTCGCGGACGGCGGCCCGCTCGCCTGGACCGCCGTCGCCGGTGCCGCCCTGACGAGCCTGCTCACGCTCTACGCGGTGGCCAAGGTGTGGGGCAAGGCGTTCTGGCGCCCGCTGGACGCTGTGCCGCCGGCCGACCCCGGCGCCGACGCGGGCGACGGTGCCCCGCGGACGGGCAGCTCCGCCGCGCGCACGGCGACCGTCCTCACGGACGTCGCCGACAGCGACGCCGGCAGCACCCGGGTGACGACCGCGCCGCGCGCCGCGGAGACCCTGCCCGCGTCGCGGTCGATGTGGGGGGCGACGATCGGCCTGGTCGCCGTCACCCTGGGCCTCACGGTGTTCGCGGGCCCGCTCACCGCCCTCACGGCGACCGCGGCGGCGGACCTGGTCCGGCCGTCGGTCTACGTCACCGCCGTGCTCGTCGAGGGCGAGGCAGGGCTGTCCGGCGGCGAGGTCGGGCTCCCGCCTGAGCCCGGCACCCCCGGCGCGAGGACGGCACCATGACGACCTCCCGCCGCCGCCGGCTGCTGACCTCCGCCACGGTCGTCGTGCTCCTCGCCCTGCTCTGGGTGCTGCTGTGGGGGACGTTCTCGGCCGGCAACCTGCTCAACGGCCTGCTGCTCGCGCTCGTCGTCACCCGCGTCTTCCCGCTCCCCGACACCCACGTCGGCGGGCGGGTGCACCCCGGGGCGGCGCTGGTGTTCCTCGGCCGGTTCCTCGTCGACCTGGTCACCGCCAGCGCGCAGGTGGCCTGGCTCGGCGTCCGTCCCGGTCGGCTCCCCGTGAGCTCGGTCGTGGCGTGCCCGGTGCGCAGCTCCTCCGAGCTCCACCTCACCGTGCTCACCGAGGCGCTGTCCCTGGTGCCCGGGTCGGTCGTCATCGAGGTGCGCCCGGACCTCGGCCTGCTGTACGCCCACGTGCTCGACGCCGGGGACGACGCCGCGGTCGAGGCGTTCCGTGCCCGCGTCCTCCAGGTCGAGGCGCAGGTCGTCCGCGCGCTCGGCACGCCCGAGGACATCGCCCTGCTCGACCAGCCGCCCCGGAGCCGCGCGTGAGCCTCGTCGTCCCTCTCGTCGCGGTCATGCTGGCCGCCGCCGTCCTCGTGACGGTGCTGCGGCTGCTGCGCGGCCCCACGACCCTGGACCGGGTGGTGGCCACCGACATGCTGCTGGCCCTCACGCTGTGCAGCCTCGCGGCGCTGGCCGCGGCCCGCGTCGACTCCTCCATCACGCCGGTGCTGCTCATCGGCACCCTGCTCGGCTTCGTCGGCTCGGTCGCCGTCGCCCGCATGGTCGGCAGGCGGGACCCGTGAGCGCCGCGACCGTCCTGGACGGGCTGTCCGCGGTGCTGCTGCTGCTCGGGGCCTCGCTCGCGCTCGCGGCGGCAGTCGGCGTGCTCCGGTTACCGGACGTGCTGTCACGGATGCACGCGGCCACCAAGCCCCAGGTGCTCGGCATCCTGCTGTGCCTGTCGGGCGCCGCGCTGCGGCTGCGCGACTCCCCGGACGTGTGGCTGCTCGTCCTCGCCGCGGTCTTCCAGCTGCTGACCGCACCGGTCTCCGCGCACATGGTGGCGCGGGTGGCCAACCGGTCCCGGCACTACCGCCGGGCCGGCCTCTTCGTCGACGAGCTCCCCCCGGAGCGGCCGCAGCAGGGCTGACGGGCCGTCCGGGGGGCGGGCGTCAGCGGCGGCTGCGCGGCGGCCGCTTGGGCTGGACCCGCTTGACCTGCCGCTCGGCGAGCGTGGACCGGTCGTAGAGCAGGTCGTCGTCGGTGCCCTCCGGGACGTCCCCGTCGTGCCCGGGCGCGTCGGCGACGAGCACCGAGCTGCCGGACCGCGAGCCGCCGGTGCCGCCCGCGGTGGCGGTCCGGCCGGCGCGGCCCGAGCCCCCGCCGCTGCGCACCGGACGGTCGGCGCGCGCGGCGAGCACCTTCTTCTCCAGCGCCTTGATCCCCGGCTCGCGCTCCCGCAGCTGCACGAGCAGCGGGGTCGCGATGAAGATCGAGGAGTACGTGCCGAAGGCGATGCCGATGAACAGGGCGAGGCTGAGGTCCACGAGCGTCCCGACGCCGAGCAGCAGCGCGGACACGACGAGGATGGCCCCGACGGGCAGCAGCGCGACGATGCTGGTGTTGATGGAGCGGACCAGCGTCTGGTTGACGGCGAGGTTCGCCGCCTCGGCGTAGGTGGAGGCCTGGGTGTCGAGGGCCTCCTCGGTGTTCTCGCGGACCTTGTCGAAGACGACGACGGTGTCGTAGAGCGAGTAGCCGAGGATGGTGAGGAAGCCGATGACGGTCGCCGGGGTGACCTCGAGCCCGATGAGCGCGTAGAGGCCGACGGTGATGACGACGTCGTGCAGCAGCGCGACGAGCGCCGCCACGGCCATCTTCCAGGTGCGGAAGTACAGCGAGATGACGACGCCGACCAGGACGAGGAACACCACCAGGGCCTGCAGCGAGCGCTGGCTGACGTCCTGGCCCCACTGCGGGCCGATGAAGCTGGCACTCACGTCCGAGGTCTCGACGTCGTAGGCCTCGGCCAGGTTCGCGGCGACCTCGCCGCTCTGCTCGGTCGACACCTCGCCGGTGCGGATCCGCAGGGTGTCGCCGCCGACGACGGCGGCCTGGACCTCGCTCTCGCCGAGGACCTCCTGGACGGCCTCCTCGCCCTCGATGGTGCTGACCTCGCCCTGGACGCCGGCGACGCGGAACTCGGCCCCGCCGGTGAAGTCGATGCCCAGGTTGAAGCCGCGCAGCAGCAGCGCGAGCAGGCTCACGAGGATGACGGCGCCGGCGATGGCGTACCAGGTGCGACGGCGGCCGACGAAGTCGTAGGAGCGCTCGCCCGTGTAGAGCCGGTTGCCCCACTGGTCGATGTTCACAGGACTGCCCCTTCGTCGGCGCGTGCCGCGGCGCGCTTGCGCTCGGCGAGGGTGGTGCCGGTGCCCGTGCCGGTGGCAGCGGCGGTGCGGCCGGGGACCGAGCCGCTGCGGACGGCGCGCCGGGCGACCACGGAGCCCAGGTGCTCCGGGTCGAAGCCGGAGAGCCTGTGCCCGTCGGCGAAGAACCGGGTCCGGGCGAGCAGCGTCACCAGCGGCTTGGTGAACAGGAACACGATGATGAGGTCGATGACCGTCGTCACGCCGAGGGTGAAGGCGAACCCGCGCACGCCGCCGACGGCGAGCAGGTAGAGGACCACCGCGGCGAGGAACGAGACGGCGTCCGAGGCGAGGATCGTGCGCCGGGCGCGCTCCCAGCCCCGCTCGACGGCGACCTCCAGGCTGCGGCCGTCGCGGATCTCGTCGCGCACGCGCTCGAAGTAGATGATGAAGGAGTCGGCGGTGATGCCGATGGCGACGATGAGGCCGGCGACACCGGGCAGGCTCAGCCGGTAGCCCTGCCGCCAGCTGAGCAGCAGCAGCACCCCGTAGGTGATGACGCCGACGACGAGGAGCGAGGCCACGGTGACCAGGCCGAGCGCCCGGTACTGAAGCAGCGAGTAGCCGACGACCAGCAGCAGGCCGACGAGGCCGGCGATGAGGCCGATCCGCAGCTGCTCGGTGCCGAGCGTCGCCGAGACGCTGTCGGTCGACTCCACGGTGAACGACAGCGGGAGGGCGCCGAACTTCAGCTGGTTGGCCAGCGACTCCGCCGAGTCCTGCGTGAAGTTGCCCGAGATCTGCGGACGGCCGTCGGCGATGATCCCGTTCATCGTCGGGGCGGAGATGACGAGGCCGTCCAGGACGATGCCGAACCGGTTCTGGTCTCCGGTGAGGCCGAAGAGCCGGCGGCTGATGTCGGTGAACTCGCGCGTGCCCTGGCCGTCGAACTCGAGGTTGACGACGGGCTGGCCGTTGGAGACGCCGGTCTGGCTCTGGCCGAAGCCCCACTGGGCGTCGGCGATGCGCTCGCCCTCGACCTCGACGGGGCCCAGGACGTACTTCTCGAAGCCGTCGACGGAGCAGACGACGAGCGGGCGGTCCGGCTCGCCCTGCTCCACGCGGGTGACGGTGGTGGGGTCGGCCGGGTCGACGCAGACGAGCGCCTCGAACTCGGCGAGCACGTCGGGGGTGAGCTGGGCCAGGTCGGAGCCGTCGGTCGGCTCGACCGCGGGCTCGGCGGCACCGCTGGGTACCGGGGCGCCGCTGGGGACGGCCGCGTCGGTGGGCACCGCGGCACCGGTGGGGACAGCGGCGTCGGTCGGCACGATGGTCGGCGCGGCAGGCGGGACCGCGGCGTCGGTCGGCACGGCGGCGGGGTCGGCCGGCGCGGAGGGC
>NZ_JBBEOI010000105.1 GCF_037860755.1 Aquipuribacter hungaricus
CCGGGCGCGGTCCGCCTCGTCGCCGCCCCGGACGCCGCGGCCCACATGGCCGCGGTGGAGCACGTCGTCGGCGCGGTCCGTGCCGGGGAGATCGCCCAGGCGAACGTCTGCGGGCGGTTCGCGCTCCGCCTGGACGACGGCGGGCCGGCGGCGGTGCACGCGTGGGCGACGCTGGTCCGGGCGCTGTCGCCCGGGCGCGCGGCGCTCGTCACCGGGCCGTGGGGCGCCCTGGTGGGTGCGTCGCCGGAGACGTACCTGTCCGTCCGTGACGACCGGGTGACGTCCAGCCCCATCAAAGGCACCCGGCCCGCCGGCGAGGGGGGCACGCTGCGGCGCTCGGCCAAGGACACCAGCGAGAACGTGATGATCGTCGACCTGGTCCGCAACGACCTCGCCCGGGTGTGCGTCCCCGGCACGGTCACGGTCGAGGAGCTGCTGGCGGTGCAGGCGATGACCGGCGTGAGCCACCTGGTCTCACGGGTCGCCGGCACGCTCGAGCCCGGCACCGGTCCGGGCGACCTGGTCGCGCGCACGTTCCCCCCGGGATCCGTCACCGGGACGCCCAAGCAGCGCGCGACCGAGGTGACGGACACCGTCGAGGTGGCCGCGCGCGGCGCGCACACGGGCGCCGTCGGGTTCCTGGGACCGCGGCTGGCCGACCTCGCCGTGACGATCCGCAGCCTCGAGGTCGGCGCGGACGGGACCGCGGCGCTCGGCGTGGGGGGCGGCATCGTCGCGGACTCCACCCCGGCCGAGGAGTGGCACGAGGTCCTCACCAAGGCCGCTCCCCTGCTCACCGCCCTGGGTGCCGCCGTCCCGGTCCCCGGGCCGACCACCGCCGCCGCCAAGGGGCTGGCCGACCCTGCGCACGGGCTCATCGAGACGGTGCTGGCCGTCGACGGCCGGGCCGTCGCGGCGCCGGACCACGCCGCCCGGCTGCGGCGCTCGGTGTGGGAGCTCACCGGGGTGCCGCTGGAGGCCGACGTCGAAGGGCTGCTCGGCTCGGCGGCGCGCGACGCCGGACCGGGTGCCCACCGGTTGCGCGTCCGGGTCGACCTCGCCGGTCGGGGCCCCGCGACCAGCGTGGAGGAGTCCGCGGGGACCCGGACCGTGCGCGCGGCCGGGACCAGGGTCGAGACGGAGCCGTGGCGGCTGCCCGTGGCCCCGTGGCGCCAGCCCGGCCTGGTCCTGGGGGCCGTCCCCGCCCCCGGCGCCGGCCTGGAGCGGCACAAGTACGCCGACCGGTCCTTCCTCGACCGGGCGCTCGCGGACGCGCGCCGGCAGGCCCCCGCGGGGTCGCCGGCACCGGACGACGTGGCGTTCGAGGCCCACGACGGCCTCCTGGAGACGACCCGCGCCTGCCTGGTCGCCGTCATGACCGGTCCCGACGGGCCGAGCATCGTGACCCCCGCGTGCGACGGACGGGTCCTGCCCGGGACGACACGTCAGGTCCTGCTCGACCTCGCGCGGCAGCAGGGCTGGCAGGTCCGGCTGGCGGCCCTCGACGCCGAGGTCCTCGCGGGGGCGGAGGGCCTGCTCGCGTGCGGCTCCCTGCGCGGGGCGGAGTGGGTGTCGCAGGTGGGTCCCCACCGGTGGGCCGGGCCGTCGACGGCGACGGCGGGGCTGGGGGCCGCGCTGCTGCGGCGCTGGGGGGTGCCCGCCGGCTGACCCACGCGTGCGGGTCGGCCGGCGGGCCGTGCGGGTGGTGCTCAGCCGGTCAGCTGCCCTGGCCCATGCTCCACATCGCCCAGGACTGCGTGCGCATCTCGCGCGGCTGCTGCAGCGTGGTGACGACCGCGTGGGCGACCATCTCCGGGCGCAGGTACTCCGACAGCGACGGGTCTCCCTCGGTGCGGCCCTTGCCGATGGCGAACTCGGTCTCGACGCCGGCGGGGTTGATGGTCGTCACGCGGATGCCCTTCTCGCGCAGCTCGCGGTCGATCGAGCCGGCGAAGCCCTGCTGGGCGAACTTGGTGCCCGCGTACACGGCCTCGTCGGCCCCGCCCCGGAAGCTCGCCACCGAGGCGACGATGACGACGTCCCCGGCACCCGCCTCGAGCATGGTCGGCAGCGCGGCGCGGACGGTGAAGACCGTGCCGGTGAAGTTGGTGTCGACCATCGTCCGGACGTCCTCGTCGCTGCCGTCCAGGACGGAGCCGTAGGAGCCGATGCCGGTGTTGGCCACGACGGAGTCCAGGCGGCCGAACCGCTCGAGCGCGGTCCGGACGAGGCGGGCGTTGTCGGCGGGCTCGCGGACGTCCATCTGGACGGGGACGACACGGTCGGTGCCGAGCTCGTCGGCCAGGTCGGTGAGGCGCTCGAGACGTCGGGCCCCCACGACGACGTTCGCACCCGCGGCGACGAGGGCCTCGGTGGTGGCACGGCCGATGCCGGCGGAGGCGCCGGTGACGGCGACGACGGTCCCGGTGAGGTCACGGGGCTGCATGAGGGTCATGCGCCCGACGCTAGGGGGCGGGGCGGGCCCCCGCGAACCCTGACCTCGCAGCGGACCGGGTCCGCACCCACGGCCGGCGGGTGCCCTCCACAGGTCCCGCCCGGCTCTTTACGGGCCAGTCCGGCTGACCTAGCGTCGGCGTCCCGAGCCGGGCTGAGCAGCGGACCGAGCCGAGGACCCCGAGGAGTGACATGCCGCGCGTGGTGCGTTCCGCCATCGTCCAGACCGCGTGGACCGGCGACAAGGAGTCGATGCTCGACCTGCACGAGAAGCACGCCCGGGACGCCGCCGCACAGGGCGCGCAGGTGATGTGCTTCCAGGAGCTGTTCTACGGCCCGTACTTCTGCCAGGTGCAGGACACGGAGTACTACGACTACGCCGAGGCGGTCCCGGACGGGCCGACCGTCACGCGGTTCTCGGCGCTGGCCAAGGAGCTCGGCATGGTCCTCGTGCTCCCGGTGTACGAGCGGGAGCAGGCGGGCTTCCTCTACAACACCGCAGCCGTGGTCGACGCCGACGGCACGTACCTGGGCAAGTACCGCAAGCACCACATCCCGCAGGTCAGGGGCTTCTGGGAGAAGTTCTACTTCCGCCCCGGCAACGTGGGCTGGCCCGTCTTCGAGACCGCGGTCGGCAAGGTCGGCGTCTACATCTGCTACGACCGGCACTTCCCGGAGGGCTGGCGCGCCCTGGGCCTGGGGGGCGCGGAGATCGTCTTCAACCCCTCGGCCACGTCCCGCGGGCTCAGCAACTACCTGTGGAAGCTCGAGCAGCCGGCCGCCGCCGCCGCGAACATGTACTTCGTCGGGGCCATCAACCGGGTCGGCGTCGAGGACCTCGGCGACGACGACTTCTACGGCACCAGCTACTTCGCCGACCCGCGCGGCCAGCTCGTCGGCGAGGCCGCGTCCGGGCACGACGAGGAGCTCGTGGTGCGCGACCTGGACCTGGGGCTGATCGAGGAGGTCCGCAACCAGTGGGCGTTCTACCGGGACCGCCGCCCGGACGCCTACGGACCCCTCGTGGAAGGCTGACGGCATGACGCTGACCGACCCCGCCGTCGACGCCGCCGGCACCGCTCAGGCCCCGTCCTCCCGCGCCCGGACCGAGGAGCTGCTCGCCCGCCACCGCGCCGTGATGCCGCGCTGGCAGTCGCTGTACTACGACGAGCCCGTCGCCCTGAGCCACGGCGAGGGCCGGCACGTCTGGGACATCGAGGGCACCCGGTACCTCGACTTCTTCGGCGGCATCCTCACGACGATGACCGCGCACGCCCTGCCCGAGGTGACCGCCGCGGTGCAGGAGCAGGCGGGCAAGATCCTCCACTCCTCGACGCTGTACCTCAACGAGCAGACCGTCGAGCTGGCCGAGCGCATCGCGGAGCTGTCCGGCATCCCCGACGCCAAGGTGTTCCTCACGCCCTCGGGCACCGAGGCCAACGACGCCGCGCTGCTCATGGCCACGGCCTACCGGCGCAGCAACCAGGTCTTCGCCATGCGCAACAGCTACCACGGGCGCTCCTTCTCCACGATCGGCATCACCAGCCACCGCTCCTGGAGCCCGACGTCGTACTCGGGCCTGCAGACCACGTACGTGCAGGGCGGGTACCGGCTCCGCAGCCCCTTCCGCGAGCTGCCCGACGGGGAGTACACGGCCGCCTGCGTCGCCGACCTGCGCCAGCTGCTGGACATGGCCACGTCCGGCGACGTCGCCTGCCTCATCGCCGAGCCGATCCAGGGCGTCGGGGGCTTCGCGACCCCGCCGGACGGCTTCTTCGGCGCCATCAAGGAGGTGCTCGACGAGCACGGCATCCTGTTCGTCTCCGACGAGGTCCAGACCGGCTGGGGCCGCACCGGCGAGCACTTCTGGGGCTACCAGGCCCACGGGATCACCCCGGACCTGCTGACCTTCGCCAAGGGCGTCGGCAACGGGCTGCCGCTCGGCGGGGTCGTCGCGCGGGCGGAGATCGTCGACGCGATCCAGGCCAACCACATCTCGACCTTCGGCGGGTCCCCGCTGGTGTCCGCCGGCGCCAACGCCAACCTGCGCTACGCGGTCGAGCACGACCTGCAGGGCAACGCGAAGCGGACCGGGGACCGGCTGCGGGCCGCCCTGCAGCCGACCGTCGACGCGACCCCGTGGATCGCCGAGATGCGCGGTCGCGGGCTCATGCTCGCCCTGGAGTGCGTGCACCCCGGCGGCATCGACCCCGACCCCGCCCGTGCGGCCGCGCTCAGCGAGGCCGCCAAGGCGCGCCACCTGCTCATCGGCAAGGGCGGGCTGTACGGCAACGTCCTGCGCATCGCCCCGCCGATGACCCTCACCGAGGACGAGGCGGACGAGGGCGCACGCCTGCTGCTGGACGCGGTCGCCGCGGTCGGCTGAGCCCGGGCGGGCAGGCGGGCGGGGCCGACGCCCCCGTACCGCCCGCCGGCGCCCCTCCCCTCGACGCCCCGCCCGCCGGCGCCCGCGTATGGCGGGAGCCCCCGGGGGGTACTGCACCGGGATGGACCCCCGACCAGCCCGCGCACGCACCGGCAGCACCGTGGCCGGCGCCTCGTCGGTCATCAGCCCGCTGCCCGGCTGGCTGCGCCGGGGGGTCGCCTACGGCCTCGCAGTCATCGTGCTCAGCCTGGTCGGCTGGCTCGTCGTCATGGCGCTGCTGCGGGTCGGCCTGGTCGCGTTCGTGCTGCTGGCGGCGCTGCTGCTGTCCGCGCTCCTGGCCCCGCCGGCCCACAACCTCCGCCAGGCTGGGGTCCCCCGGTCGCTGGCAGCGCTGCTGAGCCTGGCCGTCCTCATCGGGGTGCCGGTGGGCATCGGGTACCTGCTCTACACCCAGGTGACGCAGCAGCTGCAGGACATCGGGCCGGCCGTCACGGAGGGCCTGGACACCATCCGCGACTGGCTGGTGGCGGGGCCGCTGCAGATGGACCAGGCGGCCATCGACGACCTGCGGGCCTCGGCCCTGACCACGGTCCGCGACGCCGCCCCGAGCCCGGTCGCCGGCACCGCCACGGCGATCAGCGCGGTGACCGGCGTGGCGCTGCTGGTGTTCGCGGTGTTCTTCCTCGTCAAGGACGGCGACACCATCTGGCGCTGGGCGCTGAGCTGGGTCCCCGTCGACCACCGCCAGCGCGTCGACGGCGGCGGGCGGGTGGCCTGGACCACCCTCACCTCGTACGTCCGGGGCACGGCGCTGGTCGCGCTCGGCGACGCCGTGGGCATCGGCATCGGTCTGCTCGTGCTCGACGTCCCGCTCTGGCTGTCGCTCGCGCTGCTGACCTTCGTCGGTGCGTTCGTGCCGATCATCGGCGCGACGGCCGCGGGGGCGGCGGCGGTGCTGGTCACCCTGGTGACCAACGGCGCCCCGGACGCCGTCATCGTGCTGGGCATCGTCCTGCTCGTGCAGCAGGTCGAGGGCAACCTGCTGCAGCCCCTGATCATGAGCGGCGTGGTCAAGCTGCACCCGCTGGCCATCGTCACCGCCGTGACCGCGGGCACGCTGCTGCTCGGCATCGCCGGGGCCGTCCTGGCCGTGCCCGTGGTGGCGGTGGCCTACCGGCTGGTCGGGTTCCTCAGCGGCCACGACGACGCTCCGCCCGTCACGGACGCCGACCGGTACGACGAGCACGAGGACGAGCCCCACGGCCTGGGCGGGCCCGAGGCGCACGCCGCCCACGAGGAGGCCGGACGAGACGCGGCGGGCGGGGGCGAGGACGCGAAGGGCGATGCAGGAGGCGGTGCGGGAAGCGACCAGGACGGCACCGCCGAGCAGCACGCCAGGCCTCGTGCCGGGTCGTTGGACGGTGCCCGGGCGGGCGGCACGGACCTCCCCTGAGCACCCTTTACGCGCCCGCGCGGCCTGGTTAGGTTCGACCCCACCCCGGCCCGAGGAGCCCGCATGACCAGGACGCTCATCACCAACGGCACCGTCGTCAGCGCGACCGGGGCGATCCCCCATGACGTGCTGGTCCAGGACGAGACGGTCGTCGCGCTCCTCAGCCCCGGGACCGCGGAGGCCACCGGGATCACGGCCGACACCGTGCTGGACGCCACCGGCTGCTACGTCGTCCCGGGCGGCATCGACGCCCACACCCACATGGAGCTGCCCTTCGGCGGCACCTCGGCCAGCGACACCTTCGAGACGGGGACCGTCGCTGCCGCGCACGGCGGCACCACGACGATCATCGACTTCGCCGTCCAGACGGCCGGCGGCGACCTGCGCGACTCCCTCGACACCTGGTACGCCAAGGCCGAGGGGAACTGCGCGGTCGACTACGCCTTCCACATGATCGTCGGCGGGGTCGACGACTCCTCGCTCAAGCTCATGGGCGACCTGGTCGCCGAGGGCATCACCAGCTTCAAGCTGTTCATGGCCTACCCCGGGGTCTTCTACTCCGACGACGGCCAGATCCTCCGGGCGATGCAGCGGGCCGCCGAGCTCGGCGCGATGATCTCGATGCACGCCGAGAACGGCATCGCCATCGACGTCCTCGCCGCCCAGGCCGCCGCACGAGGCGAGACCGCGCCGATCCACCACGGGATCACGCGCCCGGCCCGTCTCGAGGGCGAGGCGACGTTCCGGGCCATCCAGCTCGCCCTCGTCGCCGGGGCGCCCGTCTACTTCGTCCACCTGAGCAGCAGCGAGGCGCTGGAGCAGGTGAGCCGGGCCCGCGCCGAGGGGCACAACGTCTTCGCCGAGACCTGCCCGCAGTACCTATACCTCACGCTCGAGGACCACCTCGGCGCCCCCGGCGACGACGGCTTCGAGGGGGCCAAGTACGTCTGCTCGGCGCCGCTGCGGAGCAAGCACGAGAGCCACGGCCGCGACCTCTGGCGCGGGCTGCGCACGAACGACCTGTCGATCGTCGCGACCGACCACTGCCCGTTCTGCTACAAGGACCAGAAGGAGCTCGGGCGCGAGGACTTCCGCGCCATACCCAACGGCATCGGCGGCGTGGAGCACCGCATGGACCTCATCTTCCAGGGGGTGGTGACCGGCGAGCTGAGCCTCGAGCGATGGGTGGAGACGTGCTCCACGACTCCGGCGCGCATGTTCGGCCTCTACCCGCGCAAGGGCGTCATCGCCCCCGGCGCGGACGCCGACATCGTGCTGTACGACCCGCAGGCCCGGACGACGATCTCCGCCGCCACGCACCACATGACCATGGACTACTCGGCCTACGAGGGCTTCGAGGTGGCCGGCGGCGTCCGCACCGTGATGTCGCGCGGGAGGGTCGTGGTGGACCGGGGCACCTACCACGGCAGCAAGGGGCACGGCCGGTTCCTGCCGCGGGGGCTCAGCAGCTACCTGCGCTGAGGTGGCCGGGGGTCGCGTCCGCCCAGGCGACGGCGCGGCCCTCGTACATGAACCCGGCCGGCCTCGGCGCGCCCTCCTCGTACCAGGTGGTCAGCGCGGTGACCGTCAGCGGCGACGCCTGCAGCAGCCCCCGGACGTCCCGGTCGAGCACGCACCCGGCGATGCGCTTGTTCAGCCCGTTGCCCCGGCGCTGCCAGCGGACCACGGACGCCTCCTCGGCCAGGCCGTGCTCCACCAGGTGCAGCACCCCGCCCGGACGCAGCACCCGGGCGAGCTCCGCCAGCACCGCCGCCGGGTCGTCGGTGGCGCACAGCGTCCACGTGGACAGCGCGGCGTCGAACCGGTCGTCGGGGAACGGCAGCCGCTCGGCCACCGCCTCCGTGCGGACCACCGGCACCGGCGAGGCTGCCCGGCGCGCGGCGGACAGGGCGAACGCGCCGCCGGACGGGTCGACGGCCCACACCCCCGTCACGCCCGGCGGCAGGTACGGCTGGTTGTGACCGCTGCCGTAGCCGATCTCCACGACGTCGCCGACCATGCCGGCGCAGACCCGCTGCCGCACCCCACCGGTCTGCGAGGTGCCGAGGGTGGCGTCGAGCAGCCGCGGCTGCACCACCCGTGCCCACAGGCCCATCCGGCGATGCTCCTCCACAGAGGAGGTCGCGTCGAGGCCCGGGTCTGTCCAGCCCGTCGGGCGCACGGATACCCTCCGGCTCACCCCTGACGGAGGAGCAGCATGGACCGGATCTCGCACTGGGTCGACAACGCCGTCCTGACGGGCACGTCCGGGCGCACGTCACCCGTCACCGACCCGGCCACCGGCCGCGTCACCGCCCAGCTGGACCTCGCCACCACCGCCGAGGTCGACGCCGTCGTCGCCTCCGCCAAGGCCGCCGCGGTCGGGTGGTCGCAGACCTCGGTCGCCACCCGCACCCGGCTGATGTTCCGGTTCCGCGAGCTCGTCGAGGCCAACCGCGACGAGATCGCCCGCCGGCTGAGCAGCGAGCACGGCAAGGTCCTGTCCGACGCGGGCGGCGAGGTGGCCCGGGCGCTGGAGGCGGTCGAGTACGCGTGCGGCCTGGCCGAGCTGCTCAAGGGCGACTACACGGAGCAGGCGTCGTCGGGCGTCGACGTGTACTCGATGCGCCAGCCGCTCGGCGTCGTGGCCGGCATCACGCCGTTCAACTTCCCTGCCATGGTCCCGCTGTGGATGATCCCCAACGCCGTGGCGTGCGGGAACACCTTCGTCCTCAAGCCCAGCGAGAAGGACCCGTCGGCGCCGATGTTCGTCGCCGAGCTCTTCGCGGAGGCCGGCTTCCCGGCGGGTGTGCTCAACGTCGTCAACGGCGACGCCGAGGCCGTCGACCACCTGCTCACCCACCCGGACGTGGCGGCGCTCAGCTTCGTCGGGTCCACCCCGATCGCCCGGCACGTGTACGAGACGGGCACCCGGGCCGGCAAGCGGGTCCAGGCCCTCGGCGGGGCCAAGAACCACATGGTCGTCCTACCCGACGCCGACCTCGACCTGGCCGCGGACGCCGCGGTCAACGCCGCCTACGGCTCGGCCGGCGAGCGCTGCATGGCCATCAGCGTCGTCGTCGCGGTCGGCGACGTCGGCGACCCGCTCGTCGACGCCATCGCCGCCCGGGTGGACACGCTCGTCATCGGCCCCGGCGACGACCCGGAGTCGCAGATGGGGCCGCTCATCACCCGCGAGCACCGCGACAGGGTCGCCGGCTACGTCGAGGCCGGTGCGGCCGCGGGCGCACGCGTCGTCGTCGACGGGCGCGACCGGGTGTTCGACGGCGACGGGTTCTTCCTGGGCGTCACGCTGCTCGACCACGTCACCCCGGACATGACCGTCTACACCGACGAGATCTTCGGCCCGGTCCTCGTCGTGGTCCGCACCGAGACCTACGTCGAGGCCATGGCCCTGGTCGAGGCCAACCCGTGGGGCAACGGCGCGGCGATCTTCACCCGCGACGGCGGCGCCGCCCGGCGCTTCCAGCACGAGGTCACCGCCGGGATGGTCGGTGTCAACGTCCCGATCCCGGTGCCCGTCGGCTACTACTCCTTCGGCGGCTGGAAGGACTCCCTCTTCGGCGACACCCACATGTACGGCCCGGAGGGCATCCACTTCTGGACCCGCGGCAAGGTGGTCACGAGCCGGTGGCCCGACCCCTCGACGTCCGCGATCGACCTCGGCTTCCCCCGGAACGACTGAGGACCCGCCGTGGACCTCGGGCTCGTCCTCCAGAACGACCCGCCGGCCTGGCGCGTCGTCGACCTCATGCGCCGGGCCGAGACGCTCGGCTTCAGCCACGGCTGGACCTTCGACTCCCACGTGCTGTGGCAGGAGCCGTACGTCGTCTACAGCGAGATCCTCGCCGCGACGAAGAAGATGGTCGTCGGCCCGATGGTCACCAACCCGGGCACCCGGGACTGGACGGTCACCGCGTCGCTGCACGCGACCCTCAACGACATGTACGGCGAGCGCACGGTCTGCGGCATCGGGCGCGGGGACTCCGCGATGCGCGTCATCGGCAACAAGCCCTGCACCCTCGCGCAGGTCAAGGAGTCGATGGCCGTCATCAAGGGCCTGGCCGAGGGCCGCACCGTCACCCACAACGAGACCGAGCTCTCGTTCCCCTGGCGCACGGGCGGCCACCTGCCCGTCCTCATGGCCGGCTACGGGCCCAAGGCGCTGCAGCTGTGCGGGGAGCAGGCCGACGGCTTCATCCTCCAGCTCGCCGACCCCTCGATCGCGGAGTGGACCATCGGCGCCGTCAAGGCGGCTGCGGCCGCCGCCGGGCGCGACCCCGACTCGCTGTACATCGTCGTGGCCGCGCCCGCCTACATCGGGCCGGAGGACACGGTCCCGCACCAGCGCGACCAGGTCCGCTGGTTCGGCGGGATGGTCGGCAACCACGTCGCGGACCTCGTGGGGCGCTACGGCGACGGGGGCGCGGCCGTCCCGCAGGCGCTCACGGACTACATCCGGGGTCGTGAGGGCTACGACTACGCCCAGCACGGGCGGGCGGGCAACAGCCACGCCGCGTTCGTCCCGGACGAGATCGTCGACCGGTTCTGCCTCCTCGGGCCGGTGGAGCGCCATCTCGAGCGGCTGGAGCAGCTGCGGGACCTCGGGGTCCACCAGTTCGCGCTCTACCTCATGCACGACGACGCGGAGGCCACCCTCACGGCCTACGGACAGAAGGTGGCGCCCGCGCTGCGTCGCTGACGGGCCCGGCGGGGGCTGCTCAAGGTGCCCGGTGGCGCTGCCGACACCACTGGGCGTGAGCACCCCGACGGACGACGGCCACCCCGCGCCACGGCCACCCGCCGTCACGGTGGTGCCGTTCCCGGTGCCCGCGCAGCGCCGCCGCTGGTGGCCCTTCGGCCGCCCGCCGGCCGGCTCGCGTGCCGTGCCGCCCGCCGCCCCCGCCTTCGTCCCGCCGGACGACGACGAGCACGACCACGACGACCTGCAGGACCTGCACGATGTCTGCGACGCGCACGCCGGCCTGCTGGCCGAGGGTGCCGCCGACCAGGACACCCACGCCAGCCCGTCCGGGGACGACGAGCGCACCGCGGACCTGCGCGGGCTGCGGGACGCTCTCGAAGGGCTGCAGGGGCGCCCCGCCGGCGAGGGTCCGGAGGTCGCGTCGTCGACCGGCGCCGGCGACGCCCAGCTGGGGCGGGTCGCGCCCGGCTCGTCGGCCTACGGGCCGCGCCTCACGCTGTCCGCGACGCCGCACGGGCGTGACGCGTCCCTGCCGAGGCGTCCCGGTCCCGACAGCCCGGCCGATGCCGGGGCCTCGTCCTCGGTGCCGGCTGGTGCACCGGCCGCTGCCCCGTCTGGTGCACCAGCGTCGGCGCCCGGCGGTCTGACCGCCGCTGCCTCGGCCGCTGCGCCCGGCCCGGCACCCGCTGGGACCGCCGACGGACCTGCTCCTGCACCTGCGAGCGGACCCGCTGCTCTCCCGGCCCCGGCTGGTGCACCGGCGTCCGCGCCCGCACCGACCTCGGCGCCGGGCGCCACCCGACCCTCCGTCTCGGGTCCGTCCCTGCTGCCCGGCCCGACCGGCGCCTCTCCCGCGAGCACCGGTCCAGCTGCCCCTGGCAGGACCGCCGGTCCGGTCACGGCCGACGGCGCGGACTGTCAGACCGGCCCGGCCCGCCCTGCCGGCTCCGACGCCGCTCCCCCCGCCGGCTCGACGGTCCCGCCCCGCCCGCGCACGCCCGGCCAGGTGCCGACGGCGCCGCCGGTCC
>NZ_JBBEOI010000106.1 GCF_037860755.1 Aquipuribacter hungaricus
CGCTCCCCGCTGCGGGCACCGGCGCTGGCCCTGCTGGCCCTGCTCGCGCTGCTCCTGCTCGCCACGGCGCTGCAGCAGGCCGGGCTGGTCGGCAGCCCCGGGGACGACCCCGGCGCGGCCCCCGCAGCCGCGAGGCCCCCCGCGCACGATGTGACAGGCTCCCCCGGGACCACGGACCACGAGGACGGAACATGACGGACCAGACGACAGGACAGCCCCGGCTCGTCGGTGGGCGCTACCAGCTCGTCGAGCAGATCGGCCGCGGCGGCATGGCCGAGGTGTGGTCGGCGCACGACAACCGGCTCGGCCGCAGCGTCGCGGTCAAGCTGCTGCGCACGGACCTGGCCCGCGACCCCTCGTTCCAGGCCCGCTTCAAGCGCGAGGCGCAGTCGTCGGCCTCGCTCAACCACCCGGCGATCGTGTCGGTGTACGACACCGGCGAGGACACGGCGCTGGACCCCTACGGCGCCCCCGCCCCGCAGCCGTACATCGTCATGGAGCAGGTCCACGGCCGGACGATCAAGCAGATCCTCCAGGAGTCGTCGCCGCTGGACGTCGACGACGCCATGCGCATCACCGTCGGCGTGCTCGACGCCCTGCAGTACAGCCACCGCGGCGGGATCATCCACCGGGACATCAAGCCCGGGAACGTCATGGTCACCGACGCCGGCGAGATCAAGGTCATGGACTTCGGCATCGCCCGGGCCATCGCGGACACCTCGGCCACGATGACCGGCACCAACGCCGTCATGGGCACCGCGCAGTACCTGTCGCCCGAGCAGGCGCGCGGGGAGACCGTCGACGAGCGCTCCGACCTGTACTCCGCCGGCTGCCTGCTGTTCGAGCTGCTCACCGGCCGGCCGCCGTTCGTCGGGGAGAACGCGCTCGCGCTGGCCTACCAGCACGTCGGCGAGACCCCCCGCCCGCCGAGCAGCCTCAACCCCGAGGTGCCGCCGGACCTGGACTCCGTCGTGCTCCACGCCCTGGCCAAGTCCCGCGACGCCCGCTACCAGGACGCCTCGGCCTTCATCGCCGACCTGGACCGGGTCGCCACGGGCCTGCCCGTCCAGGCGTTCTCCGCCGCCGCCGCCGCCGGCGGTGCGGCCGCCGCCGCGGTCCCGCTGGCCGCCACCTCCGCGCTGACCAGCCGCATGCCTCGCACCGCCCCTGTCCCCGTCGTCGGGCCCGACCCCGGCTGGCCCGGCGAGCTCGACGACCGGCGCGCCCGCCCCGAGGACGAGCCGGAGAAGAACCGGACCTGGCTGTACGTCGCCCTCGTCCTCGTCGCCCTGGCCGCCATCGCCGGGCTGCTGTTCGCGTTCCTGGGCGGCAGCCCCGAGGACGAGGTCGAGCAGGTCCGCATGGTCGACGTCGTCGGGCTCCAGCAGGCCGACGCCCGCGCCCAGCTCGAGGCGGCCGGGTTCACCGACATCACCGTCACCGAGGACACCGAGGCCGACGCCGAGTCCGGGGTGGTCACCGCCCAGGACCCGCCGCCGTCGGACGCCGTCACCACGGTCCCGGTCACCACGCCGGTCACCCTCACCGTGGCCGTGGGACCCGACCAGGTCGTGGTCCCGCCCCTCACCGGGCTCTCCCAGGCCGAGGCCCGGGATGCCCTGGTCACCGCCGGGCTCACCTTCGCCGGGACGGAGGAGGCCGACGACGCCACCTCCGCGCGCGGGCTCGTGCTCGGCAGCACGCCGGCCGCCGGAGAGACCGTCGAGGAGGGCTCGGACGTCACGCTCGTCCTCGCCTCGGGGCAGAACACCGTGCCCCAGGTGGTCGGCCTCGGTCAGGCCGCCGCCATCGCCGCCCTGCAGGAGGCCGGCTTCGAGGTCGTCACGCAGGACGAGGAGAGCCCCGAGGCCCCGGGCACCGTCCTGGCGCAGGGCGGCACCGAGAACCGCCGCCTCGACATCGGCGAGACCGTGACGCTGACGCTCGCCGTCGCGCCGCCGCCCCCGCCGCAGACGGTCACGGAGATCTTCACGCCGCCGCCGTCGGTCGAGCCCTCCGTGCCGGCCGAGCCGTCCGCGGAGCCCTCCGGCGAGCCCACCGGCTGACGAGGCGGGCCGACCGGGTCCGGCCCGGTCCTCCGGAGCAGTCAGAGCCGGCCCAGCACGACGAGGCGCGCCGTCCCCACGGGGGCGGCGCGCCTCGGTCGTCCGTGGGTCAGCGGGCGACGAGCGGGCTGAGCCCCTCGGCCCGGGCGGGCGCGTCGGTGTCGCCCAGCACGGCGAGCCAGTTGGCCAGCAGCAGGTGCCCGCCCTCGGTGAGCACCGACTCGGGGTGGAACTGCACGCCGTACAGCGGCAGCGAGGTGTGCTGCAGCGCCATGATCACGCCGCCGCCGGTGCGCCCGGTCACCCGCAGCTCGTCCGGCACGGTCTCGTCGACGACCGCCAGCGAGTGGTAGCGGGTCGCGGTGAACGGCGACGACAGGCCGGCGAGGACGCCGTCGCCCTGGTGCAGGACGGGGCTGGTCTTGCCGTGCAGCAGCTCCGGCGCGTGCGTGACGGTGGCGCCGAACGCCTCGGCGATCGCCTGGTGGCCCAGGCAGACGCCGAGCAGCGGCTGCCCGTTCTCGGCGGCGCGGCGCACCGCCGCCACGAGGATGCCGGCCTCCCCGGGCGTGCCGGGCCCCGGCGACAGCAGGACGCCGTCGTAGCCGTCGATGTGCTCGGGGCCGACCTCGTCGTTCCGGACCACGTCGACCCGGGCGCCGAGCTGGCGCAGGTAGGCGACCAGGGTGAAGACGAAGGAGTCGTAGCTGTCGACGACGAGGACGCGCGGGCCGACGGCACCGGCGGTGGCGCCCTCCGTGGCGTCGGGTCCGGTGGGGTCGCTGCCGTCGAGCCGGGCGGGGTCGGGGCTGGTGCTCATGGCGCGGTGTCCTCCACGGTGGTGTCGTTGAACGGCACGTACGGTGCCACGGCCGGGAACAGCCACACGAAGCAGGCTGCGACGACGGCGGTCGCGAGCAGGAGCGCGAGCAGCAGCCGCACACCGGTCGGGCCGGGCAGGGCCCGCCACAGGGCGCCGTACACCTCAGCCCGCCCCGGTCTGCGTGCCGGCGGCTGTGCCTGTGCCGGCGGCGGCCAGGACCGCGGGCGGCCCGTCCCGGCGGGGGGTGGACGACTCCAGCAGCGCGTGGACGACGTACCGCTCGCGCGCGGAGAACATCGGGTGGCAGGAGGTCATGGTGAGCCAGGCCTCGGTCGGGGTCTCGCCGGGCCGGTCCGGCACGGGCGCGATGACCTCGACGTCTCGGGGACGGACCACCTGGCTGCCGGTCACCCGGTAGACGTGGAACGCGGTCGGCGTCTCCACGACGACGGGGTCGCCCTCGACCAGGTCGGCGATCGGGCCGAAGGGGGCGCCGTACGTCGTGCGGTGCCCGGCGACCGCGAAGTTGCCGACCTCGCCCGGCATCGCCGCGTCCGTGTAGTGCCCGACACCCTGCTGGAGGACCTCGGTCCCGGTGCCCTCGATGACCGGACGGACCCAGCCGTCGCCGAACGCGGGCACCCGCAGCACGGCCAGGGCCTCCGCGGGGAGGTCCTGCAGCGCGGCGGGCGGCCCGGGCGCCGGCGCAGGCCCGGCGGGCTCCGGGGCGGCGGGGGCGCCGGCGTCCCAGCTCTCGAGCAGGGCGGTCGTCGTGCGCTCCTGCGCGCGCTCGGCGACCACGTCGGTCCACCACAGCTGCCAGGCCAGGAACAGCAGGACGAGGACGCCGGCGGTGACGAGCAGCTCGCCGAGGGTGCCGACCGCGACCCGGACGGCGCTCACGCCGGACCCGCGGGGGTCACGTGGTGCGGACCTCGGCGTACCGCATCTCCAGCGGGCCGGAGTAGGCGGGCAGCTCGGCCTGCTCGACCGCGTCGACGTCGTAGCCCAGGCCGAACGCCTCGACCGCGGCCTCGTACCGCCCGACCGCCTCGGAGGACTCCAGGGCCGCGAGCAGGGCGTCGGGGTCGCCGACGGCGGTGATGACGTACGGCGGGGAGTAGGGCTGGCCCTGCAGGCTGAGGGTGTTGCCGATGCAGCGGACGGCGCTGGTGGAGATGACGCGCTGGTCCATGAGCTGCATCGCCTCCGCGCCGCCGAGCCACAGCGCGTTGACCACGGCCTGCACGTCGCCCTGGTGGACGACGAGGTCGTCGGGGCGGGCCAGGGCCGCGCGGCCGCGGGTGAGGTCGGCGTCGTCGAGCACCACGCGCACGGCGGGACCGGTGACGGCCTGCATCCCGGCCGCCTCGCCCATCCGCACCACGGTGGCCTCGAGCTCGGGGTCGGCGCCGCGCGCCCCCTCCTCGAGCGAGGCGACCTCGGCGCGCAGGCCCTCGACGAGCGTCGTGCTGCGGGCGGCGCGGTCGCGCTCCTCGCCGACCAGGCTGGCCAGGTCGGCGGTGTCCCCCCGCAGGTCGGTGCCCTGGGCGGTGCTGCCGGAGGCGACGAACAGCAGGCCGGCGGCGCCGAGGACGAGCGCGACGCCGGCCCCGGGGCCCTGCCGGAGCCGGGAGAGCAGGGTGCCGCGCACCGGCGCACCGGGGACCTCCGCGACGGTCTCGCCCGTCCCGGTCCCCTGCTCGGCGGGGTGCGGCCCGCTCTCCTGCTCCATCCCGGCCATTGTCACCCCTCGTCCGGGGTGCGCGCCGCCGTACCCTGTGCGCGAGCGCCCGGGACGTCCCGGGTCACCGTCGACCGAGGAGCGCACCGTGCCCGAGTCCCGCCGCCGCAAGAAGCCGGCGTCCGCCACCCCCTCGACCGGGTCCAGCGTGTCCTCCTCCGGCGCGCTCCCCACGCCGAACCCGCGCTGGTGGGCGCCGGTCATGGTGGCGCTCATGGTGGTCGGGCTCGTCTGGATCGTCGTGTTCTACATCACCCAGCAGGCGTACCCGGTGCCGGGCATCGGTCTGTGGAACCTGGGTATCGGTTTCGCCATCGCCATGGTCGGCTTCCTCATGACCACCCGCTGGCGCTGACCGTCCTCCCGCCGCCCGGCCAGCACCGGGATCCCGGGCCGACGGAGCCCTGACCTGCGGAACTACACGGGTGGAAGTTGTCCCCAGCGGTCATCCACAGTGTGGATAACCCGCCCGCGACCCTCGTGAGGCGTCGACCGGGTCAGAGCAGGACGGACGGGTCGACGAGCGCCCAGCGCAGCACCGTCACCCCGACGAGCACGCCGGCCACGGCGACGAGGCCGAGCACCTGCCAGCGGGTGCGCCGGCGCCGCGGGGCCAGGACGAGGACCGCGCCGACCATGAGCCCGCCGACCAGCCCGCCGACGTGGCCCTGCCACGAGATGCCCGGCAGCAGGAACCCGGCGGCCGCGAGGACGACGAGGACGCCGACCTGCGAGCCGACCCGTCGGCCGCGGCGGTGCTCCAGCAGCACGCCGGCGCCGAGCAGGCCGAACACGGCCCCGGACGCGCCGACCGTGGTCCCGTCCCACGCCCCGGGCGCGACGCGGGTGAGCCACAGCACGCCGACGGACCCGGCGACGGTGGCCAACGCGAGCAGCACCCCGTAGCGCCAGCGGCCCAGCACGTGCTCGACCTCCCGGCCGATGCTCCACAGCGCGAAGCCGTTGAGGAGCAGGTGCAGGGGCAGCCCCGGGGAGTGCACGAGGCCCGCGGTGAGGAAGCGCCACGGCTCCGCGCGCGACAGGATCGGGACGAAGCCGAGGGTGCCGGTCAGCTGCGGCACGGCCAGCTGACCGAGGTAGACCAGGACGAGGACACCCAGGACGACCTCGGTGACCACGGGGCGGCCGCCGCCCAGGCGCGCGCCCGCGACGGTGCGGGCCGCGGCGGCCGGCTGGGCGCGCACGCAGTCGACGCAGTGCACGCCGACGGCGGCGGGGCGCTGGCAGTCGGGGCAGACCGGCCGCTCGCAGCGCTGGCAGCGGACGTAGCTGACCCGGTCGGGGTGGCGGGGGCAGACCGGAGGGGCCCCGCTGGGCCGGCCGGGACCGTCGGTCCCGGCCGGCCCGGAGGCGTCAGGAGAGCTCGACACCGGTGATGGAGATGTCCTGCAGGGGCCGGTCACGCTGGTCGGTGGCCGTGGTGGCGATCGCGTCGACGACGGCCTGGGACTCGGCGCCGACGACCTTGCCGAAGATCGTGTGCTTGCCCTGGAGGTGCGGGGTGGGCGTCACGGTGATGAAGAACTGGGAGCCGTTGGTGCCCTTGCCCATGCGCTTGCCGGCGTTGGCCATGGCGAGCAGGTAGGGCTCCCCGAAGGTGAGCTCGGGGGAGATCTCGTCGTCGAAGGTGTAGCCCGGGCCGCCGGTGCCGGTGCCGAGGGGGCAGCCGCCCTGGACCATGAAGCCGTCGATGACCCGGTGGAAGGCCAGGCCGTCGAAGAACGGGTCGGTGCGGGTGGCGCCCGTGGTCGGGTCGGTCCACTCCTTCTCGCCGCTGGCGAGGCCGGTGAAGTTGGCCACCGTGCGGGGGGCGTGGTTGCCGTACAGCTCCACCGTGATGTCACCGGCGGTCGTGCGGATGGTCGCAGTCTGCGTCGCAAGCATGCGCCCAGTGTCTCAGGCGCCGCGCGGAGCGCAGGACGCGAGGGCGTGACCCGCCGACGGCTGTGCACGCGGGGCCCGCGACCGGCAGGATGGGCCGCCGGGGCACCGTGTCCTGTGCACGACGACGACCTCGGGAGGATGCCCATGTCGAGGACGACCATCAAGGCGCGCAAGGCCGAGAAGGAAGCCGCCCGCGCCGCCGAGCAGGCGACCGCCGCAGCCGGTGCGGCTGCCCGTGCTGCCGCCGCAGCCGGTGCCGCCGCGGAGGCCGCGACCCGGCTCCGTGTGGGGGCCCGAGGCTGGGCCGAGCCCAAGGTCCGGCTCGCCGCCGACTACACGGCACCGCGCGTCAAGGCCGCCACCGACTACGCGGCGCCGAAGGTCAAGCTGGCCGGCGAGCGGGTCGAGGCGGAGCTGCGCCACGCGGCCGAGGCCACCGCCCAGTACGCCGCCCCCCGCGTGGAGGCCGCCGCGACCCGCATCGCCCCCGCCGTGGACACCGCCCGCGACACGATCGTCGACGGCTGGCTGCCCAAGGTCGTGGAGACCGTCGGCACCGCGGCGACCGCCGCGGCCGCCGCCAAGGCCACCGCGGGCGAGCGTGGCGCCGGTGCCGTGCAGGTGCTCAAGGGCGACGCCGTCGCCAGCCCCAAGGTCGTCGCCAGGTCCCGCCGCGGCCGCCGCCTCGTGCTCTTCCTGGGCCTGTTCGCGGCCCTCGGCGCCGTCGTGGCCGTGCTGCTGCGCCGCAAGGACGACACCACCGACCCGTGGGCGCAGCCGTACCCGACGTACCCGCCGGCCCCGGTGCAGCCCACGACGACCCCGTCCGACGCGAGCCCGGCCGTCAACCCCTCCGCCGTGGAGCCTGTCACCCCGGGCCCGCTCGACGAGGCCGGCGCCGGCGCGGACGACATCCTCGAGACCGACATCGCCGACATCGCCCCCGGCGAGCACACGGTGACCGACGACGGCGGCACGCGCTCCTGAGCACCTGACCCACCCGCAGTCCCGCACGACCGCACGCCCAGGGCGCCGTCCTCCTCGCGGGGGGCGGCGCCCTCGTGCGTCGGGGCCGGCTCCGCGCGGCTGCCGGCGACCCCGTCCTCCCGGCGGGCCGGCGGTCCCGGTCCGGCCGGCCCACCGGCGGTCCCGGTCCGGCTACCGTGCCCGCGTGCTGGTCGACCGGGCCCTCGTCGAGCGCCTCGAGCACGTCGAGGCGGTGACCACCGCGCACCTGGTCGACGCGCTGGTCGCCACCGGCTCGCGCGACCCGGTCCCGGTCGCCGTCCCCCTGGCGGGCGGCGTGCTCGTGCTCACCGGGCCGGCGCGCTACGTCAACCGGGCGGTCGGGTCGACGCTGGGCCCGTTGTCCGCCGACGACCTCGCGCTCGTCGTCGACCGGAGCGCCGCCGCCGGGGTGCCCGCGGCCGTGCAGCTGTCGTCCTGGGCGCCGGAGGCCACGACGGCGGCGCTCCGCGAGGCCGGGTTCGCCCCGGTGTGGTGCCGCTCGGTGCTCGCGGTCCCGCTGACCAGCGGTCCGGTCACGGTGGGTGCTCCGCCGGGGGACGCGCTGCGGGCGGGGGCGCCTCCGGGCGACGCCGTCCCAGGAGACGCTGCGAGAGAAGACGGCGTCACAGCCGGCGCCCCGCCCGCCGACCGCGTCGAGGTCGTCGCGGTCGGGGACGACCCGGGCCTGGCCGCCGCGGCGGCGGACGTCATGGTGGCCGAGGCGCTGGCGGACGGCGGCGACCGGTCGACGAGCGACGAGTTCATGGCCGCGGACCGGGTGTGCCGGGGGACCACCCAGCTGCTCGCGCTGCTCGACGGCCGGCCCGTCGGCTGCGGCTCGCTGACCGTGGTCGAGGACGAAGGCACGACCACCGGCTGGCTCGGCGCCGCCGCCACGGTGCCGTCCGCGCGGCGCCGGGGCGTGCAGACCGCGCTCGTCCGCCATCGGCTGCGCCTCGCCGCCGTGGCCGGCTGCGACGTCGTCGGCGTCACCGCCTCGGTCGGCTCGACCTCTGCGCGGGTGCTGCAGCGGTGCGGGGCGGTGCTCGTCGAGGACCAGTGGGTGGTGCAGCGCGGCTGAGCGCCCTCGGCAGGTCAGCCGCCGACGTGCACCAGCGGTCGTCTCTCGGGGTCCGGCTCGTTCTCGCGGAGGATCTCGCGGACGACCGGCGGGGTGTCGCCGCGGCCCAGCAGCAGGTAGCGCAGCAGGTGGCCGACGGGGTTGCCCTCGGTCCACTGGAAGTGGGCGTGCGGGCGCACCCCCGTGGCGTCGCGCAGCGCGAGCAGGATCGCCGCGATGGCGTTGGGCGCGGCCGGGCTGCAGGCGCGCAGCACCCGGTGCCCGTCCACCTCGACGCCGTGCACCCGCAGCACGTCGCTGAAGCTCGACGGGTCGACCACGTCGATCTCGAGGAAGATCACGTCGTCCACGCCGCTGAGGGGGTTGATCGCGCGCTGGCTGCGCTCCTTGTCGCGGTACTCGTCGCCGTCCCCGGACTCGCGCCGGTTGCCGACGATGTTGAGCGCGCCGTCGTGCAGCAGCGAGTCCGCCACCCACTGCCGGGCGGTCTCGTCGAGCTCGACCCGGTCCGCCCGCAGCTCGGTCGTCCGCAGGACCCGCGACACGAGCGAGACCACGATGATCCCGGCGATGAAGCCGGTGGAGATGGCGATCCCGTCCGGGGCCTCGATGACGTTCTCCACCAGCGCGTACAGCAGCACGAGGGTGAGGACGGCGAAGGCGGCCGTGGCCCGGCGGCGACCGCTGCGCCCGGCGGAGATGGTCACGGCGACGGCCGCCGACACCATCATCGCGAGGATGCCGGTGGCGTAGGCGCCGGCCTGCGCGTCGACGTCGGCGTCGAAGACGACCGTGATGAGGATGCTCAGCCCGGTGAAGACGAGCACCACCGGACGCACCGCCGTGGCCCACTCCGGCGCCATCCCGTAGCCCGGCAGGTACCGCGGCACGATGTTGATGAGGCCGGCCATCGCCGACGCGCCCGCGAACCACAGGATGAGCACGCTGCTCACGTCGTAGGCGGTGGCGAGCCCGGTGCCCAGGTTCTCATGGGCGAGGTATGCCAGGGCGCGGCCGTTGGCCTCGCCGCCCGGCTGGAACTCCGCGGGCGGGACGAGCAGCGTGGTGACGGTGCTCGTCGCCAGCAGGTAGACGCTCATGATGAGCGCCGCGGTCGTGAGCAGCTTCCGGGTGTTGCGGACCCGCGAGGCCAGCCGCTCCTCCGCGTCCGCCCCGTCCACCTTGAGCAGCGGCATCATGCTCACGCCGGTCTCGAAGCCGGACAGGCCGAGGACGAGCAGGGGGAACGCGAGCACCGCGGTGAGCAGGACGTCGCCGACGCCCGTGCCGCCGGCGCTGAGTCGCTCCGTCCAGCCCGTGACGGTGGCGGGGTCGCGGACGATGCGCGCGAAGCCGTCCACGACGACGACGGCGTTGAGCGCCAGGAACACGCCGACGACCGGGATCGCCACGACGACCGCCTCGGTGAAGCCGAGCAGGAACACCCCGCCGAGCACCAGCAGCAGCGCCACCGTGATGCCGACCTCGTGGCCCTCGAGCACCTCCGGGGCGTACGGGTTCTCCAGCAGGTGCACCGTCGCGTCGGCGCTGGACAGCGTGATCGTGATGATCCACGAGGTGACGACGAAGCCGAGCAGCACCAGGACGAAGAGCTTGCCCTTCCAGAACGACAGCAGCCGCTCGAGCATGGCCACCGAGCCCTGCCCGCCCGGGCTCTCGTGGGCGACCCGGCGGTACATCGGGAGCATGCCGAGCAGCGTGAGGGCGACGATGAACAGCGTGGCCAGCGGCGACAGCGCGCCCGCGGCGAGCGCGGCGATCCCGGGCAGGTACGACAGCGTGGAGAAGTAGTCGACGCCGGTGAGGCACATGACCTTCCACCAGGCCTGCGGCGCGTGGCCGCCCGCGCTCTCCGGCCCGACCGGCTGCACCCGGTGCCGGAGCAGCCAGCGGGTGGGCCGGTGGACGGGGGCCCGGTGGCGCTGGACGGTGGAGATGCTGACCGGGATGGCCGAGCAGTCCGAGGTGATCATCGACCGGCTCTCTGGGGACCTGGGCGTCGGGACGGCTGTCGCAGCCCGACGGACAACGATGCCACCGTGGTCGGCGCCCCCCGGGCCGTCCTGAGCTCCCCGGCCGTCCGGATGTCGTCAGGACCCCGGACGCCCGCGGACGGCCGCCCGCCGGCCTGCGGTCAGAGCCAGCCGTTGCGGCGGAACAGCCGGGCCAGGCCCAGGCAGACGACGAGGATGAGCAGCAGCACCGCGGGGTACCCGAACCGCCAGCCGAGCTCGGGCATGTACTGGAAGTTCATGCCGTAGATGCCGGCGACGGCGGTCGGGACGAGGGCGATCGCGGCCCACGCGCTGATCTTGCGCATGTCCTCGTTCTGCCGGACCGCGGTGCGGTTCTGCCGGACGCTCACCTGCGCGAGGTCGGCCGACAGCACGTCGGTGAGGAGCCGGTCGTGGCCCTCGACCCGCTCGGCCGCCCGTTCGGCGTGGTCGTGGACGTCGCGGAAGAACGGCCGGAGCGCGGCGGGGACGTGCGGGACGTCGGTCTCGGTGAGCCGCTGCAGCGGGCGCTCGAGCGGCGCGACGGCACGGCGGAACTCGAGCACCTCGCGCTTGAGCTTGTAGATGCGCTGGGCGTGGTCCTCCTCGTCGCCGCCGAAGACCTGCCCCTCGATCTGCTCGATGTCGATGTCGATGGCGTCGGCGACCTCGTCGTAGGCGTCGACGACCCGGTCCGCCGCCGCGTACAGCACGCCGGCGGGGCCGTGGGCGAGCAGGTCGTGGCCCTGGCCCGCCTGGTCGAGGTCCCGGCGCACCCCGGCGAGGACGTCGCTCACCCCGTGCCGCACCGTGACGACGAAGGTGCGGCCGACGAAGACCGCGATCTCGGCCGTCTCGACGACCTCCTCGCTGTCGACGTAGCGGATCGGCTTGAGCACGGCGAAGAGGACGTCGCCGTACACCTCGAGCTTGGGGCGCTGGTGGGCCTTGACGGCGTCCTCGACCGCGAGCTCCGGCAGGCCGAACACCGCGGCGATCTCGGCGAACTCCTCGGCGCTGGGCTGCTGGACGCCGACCCAGACGAAGCCGCCGCGCTGCTCGGCGCTGGCCACGGCCCCGTGCAGCGGCAGGCGCCCCTCGACGCGGCCGTCGGGTGTGTAGACGGCACAGTCGCCGACGGCCCGCTCCGCGTCGGTGGGGCCGGCGTCCGGGCGGGGCGCGGCGTGCGGCCGGTCGACGGCGTGCGCGGTCGCG
>NZ_JBBEOI010000107.1 GCF_037860755.1 Aquipuribacter hungaricus
GCCGACGTACCCGGAGCCCGGGCCGCCCTGGCCGCCGGGCCCGCCCTGGCCGGTGCCGCCGGCGGGCTGGCGTGCGGGCTGCTTGCGCCCGCCGCGGGAGCTGGTGGGGCTCATCGGGAGGCCCCTGCGATGTCGTCGAGCACGTCGGCCTCCGGCAGGTAGGGGGCGAGGGGCGGCAGCTGGTCGACGCTCGTCAGACCGAGGCGCTCGCAGAACTCACCCGTCGTGACGTACAGGATCGCACCGTTCGGGGACCCGTCCTCGCTCTCGGCGACCAGGCCCCGCTGCAGCAGCGTCCGGATGGTCGCGTCGGCGCTCACCCCGCGGATGCTCGACACCGTCGCGCGGGCGACCGGCTGGCGGTAGGCGATGATCGCCAGGGTCTCCAGCGCGGCCCGGGACAGCCGCGCGGTGGCGCCGTCGCGGACGAACCGCTCGACGACGTCGGCGAACTCCGCGCGGGAGTACACCCGCCAGCCGGAGGCGCTCTCGCGCAGCTCGAAGCCGCGGCCGTCGGCGTCATAGCCGTCGGCCAGCCCGCGCAGCAGCTGCTCGACGCGCTCCAGCGGCAGCGCGAGGGCGGCCGCGAGGACGAGGGCGGGCACCGGCTCGTCGGCCACCATGACGACGGCCTCGACGGCCGCGCGCGCGCCGCCTGGCCGGGTGTCGAGGTCGAGGCCCTCCTGCAGGCTCATGCGGTCTCCTCCGGGTCGGGCTGTTCAGGGTCGCTGATCGGGTCGGGCTGGTGGGGCTCGTCGCGGAGCCGGTCCTCGGGGCGGGACAGCCGGACCGACAGCTCGGCCATCGGCCCGTCCTGGGCCAGGTGCACGAGGTCCTCGCGGTACAGCTCGAGGACGGCGAGGAACCGGGCGACGACGACCGCGCGCCCTCCGGCGTCGGCGACGAGCCGCGCGAAGCTCACGGCCCCTCCCCCGTGGAGGCGCTGCAGCAGCTCCAGCCGCTGCTCGGCGACGCTCACCTCGGGGGCGTGCAGGTGCTCCAGCCCGACCGTCGGCACGGGGCGGGGGGCCAGCGCCTCGGCGGCCAGCCGGGCGAACGCCTCCGGGTCCGACCGCCACACCAGCTCCGGCAGCAGGCCGGCCGCCGCGGGGTCGTCGCCGCGCCGGCGGGGCTGCCGCCCGGCCAGGGCGTCGAGCCGGGACTCGATGTCGGCCGCGGCGGTGCGGAAGGCGCGGTACTGCAGCAGCCGGGCGAACAGCAGGTCCCGCGCCTCGAGCAGGGCGAGGTCCTGCTCGTCCTCGACCTGCGCACCGGGCAGCAGGCGGGCGGCCTTGAGGTCGAGCAGCGTGGCCGCGACGAGGACGAAGCCGCTCACCTCGTCGAGGTCCCACCCGTCGCCCATCGCCCGGATGTGCGCGACGAACTCGTCGGTCACCGCGGCGAGCGCGACCTCGGTGACGTCGAGCCGGTGCTTGGCGATGAGGCCGAGCAGCAGGTCGAAGGGCCCGGTGAAGACGTCGAGGTGGACCTCGAAGGACGAGGTCGGCGCGTCGGCGTCGTCGGCCGCGACCGCCCGCGCGCTCACCGGGGCCCCGGCCCTGGGGCGCCCACGGGGCTCAGGCGACCAGGCCCCGGGCCACGAGCTCGCGCGCCAGCTGGCGGTAGGCCTGGGTGCCCGGGTGGGTCGGGGCGTACGTCGTCATGGGCTGCGACGCGGCCGAGGAGTCGGGGAACTTGACCGTGCGCGAGATGACGGTGTGGAACACCTTCTCGCCGAACACGTCGACGAGCCGGGCGACGACCTCGCGGCTGTGCAGGGTGCGCGGGTCGTACATCGTCGGCAGGACGCCGTCGATCTCCAGGCCGAAGTTGAGCCGGTCGGTGACCTTCTCGATGGTCTGCTGGAGCAGGGCCACGCCGCGCAGGGCGAAGTACTCGCACTCGACGGGGATGAGCACGCCGTGGGCCGCGGTGAGCGCGTTGACCGCGAGCAGGCCGAGCGAGGGCTGGCAGTCGATGAGGACGACGTCGTAGTCGTCCAGCAGCGGGCGCAGCAGCCGCTTGAGGACCATCTCGCGCGCGACCTCGGAGACCAGGTGGACCTCGGCGGCGGACAGATGGATGTCGGTGGGCAGCACGTCGATGCCCTCGATGTCGGTGCCGCGTACGACGGTCCGGACGTCGAGGTCGCGGTCGACGAGCAGCTGGTACAGCGACGGCTCGCCCTCCTCGGGGCGGACCCCGAGGTTGGCCGACAGGGCGCCCTGCGGGTCGAAGTCGACGAGCAGGACCTTGCGGCCGTACTCGGCGAGCGCGGCCCCCAGGTTCATGGTGGTCGTCGTCTTGCCGACGCCGCCCTTCTGGTTGCACAGGGCGATGACGCGGGCGGGGCCGTGGGAGCCGAGCACCGGCGGGACGCCGAAGTCGGGCAGCGGCCGGCCCGTGGGGCCCAGGCCGTCCGGCGAGGTGCCGTCCCCGGCCTCGGTCGCGTCTGTCACGACCGAGACCCTAGTCGGCGCGCGCCGGGGCGAGGGCCACGGCACCCGGTGCCCGGCCGCCGCCGCGGGTGCCGCTACGGGTGCTGCTGCGGCTGCTCACCGGGCGCGCGGGTGGCTGGTCGCGTAGACCTCGCGGAGCGCGTCGACGGACACGTGCGTGTACACCTGCGTCGTCGCCACCGAGGCGTGGCCGAGCAGCTCCTGGACCACGCGGACGTCGGCGCCGCCCTCGAGCAGGTGGGTGGCGAAGGAGTGCCGCAGCAGGTGCGGGCCGACCGCGGGCCCGCCGGGCTCGGGCAGCCCGGCGGTCTCGGCGGCGCGCTGGAGCACGACCCACGCCGACTGGCGGCTGAGCCGGCCGCCGCGGGAGTTGCGGAACAGGGCGCGCGGGTCGGCGGCGGCGCCGAGCAGCGCCGGCCGCCCCCGCACCAGGTAGGCGTCCAGGGCGGCGCGGGCGTGGCTGCCGACCGGGACCTCGCGCTGCTTGTCGCCCTTGCCGGTGAGCCGGAGCACGCTGACCAGGGCGCCGTCGGAGCCGACCACGTCGTCGACGTCGAGCCGCACCGTCTCGGAGATGCGCGCGCCGGTGGCGTACAGCAGCTCCAGCAGCGCCCGGTCGCGCAGGCCGAGCGGGGTGCCGGGGTCCGGGGCGTCGAGGAGCCGGACGACCGCGTCGACGCCCATCGCCTTGGGCAGGCGGCGCGGCAGCTGAGGGGCGCGGACCTCGCGGGTGACGTCGACGTCGACGAGGCCCTCGAGGACCCAGAACCGGTGCAGCCCCCGCACCGCCGCCAGCGCCCGGGCCGCCGAGGCCGCCGACAGGGCCGCCGCCCCGTCGCGGGGGTCCCGCAGCCCCACGACGAACGCGGACACGTCGGCCTCGGTGACCTCGCGCGGGTCGCTCCGCCCCAGCCCGTGCAGGTGGGCGAGCCAGCGCGCGACGTCGCGGCGGTAGGCGGCCAGGGTGTTGGCCGCCGCGCCCCGCTCCACCGCCAGGTGCGTGAGCCAGGTGCCGGCCGCGACGTCCAGCGGCGTGGTCCCGCGCGGCAAGGCCCCCGGCTGTGCGGTCCCCCGCTGCTCAGGGTCCGGCGTCGCGGGGTCCGGCGGCGTGCGGTCCGGCGGCGTCACGTCAGGCGAGCACCTCCGCCAGCGGCGTGCAGTCCATCCCGTGCGCGGTCGCCACCGGCTCGTTGACCACCGCGCCGGCGTGGGTGTTGAGGCCGAGCGCCAGGGCCGGGTCCGCCCGCAGGGCCTCGCGCCAGCCCAGCGTGCTCAGGGCCGAGGCGTACGGCAGCGTGACGTTGGTCAGCGCGTACGTCGAGGTGTTCGGCACCGCGCCCGGCATGTTGGCCACGCAGTAGAAGACCGACCCGTGCACGGCGAACGTCGGGTCGGCGTGCGTGGTGGGCCGGGTGTCCTCGAAGCAGCCTCCCTGGTCGACGGAGATGTCGACGAGCACGCTGCCGGGGCGCATCCGGGACACCAGCTCGTTGCTCACGAGCTTGGGCGCCCGGGCGCCGGGGACGAGCACGGCCCCGATGACCAGGTCGGCGCCGAGCACGGCCCGCTCCAGCTCCAGCGGGTTGCTGGCGACGGTCTGCACGCGGCCCTGGTAGATCCGGTCGGCGGCCCGCAGCCGCGACACGTCCCGGTCGAGCAGGACGACCTCGGCCTGCATGCCGACCGCGGTGGCCGTGGCGTTGAGCCCGGACACGCCCGCGCCCACGACGACGACCTTGGCGGCGTAGGTGCCGGACACCCCGCCCATGAGCACGCCCCGCCCGCCCTCGGCGCGCATCAGGGTGTGGGCCCCGACCATCGGGGCGAGCCGGCCCGCGACCTCGCTCATCGGGTACAGCAGCGGCAGGGCGCGGTCGGCGGTCTGCACGGTCTCGTACGCGATCGCCGTGACCTCCTTGGCCACGAGCTCCTCGGTGAGCCGGCGGTCGGCGGCCAGGTGCAGGTACGTGAACAGCGTGAGGCCGGGGCGCAGGCGGGAGTACTCCTGCTCGACCGGCTCCTTGACCTTGAGGACGATGTCCGCGCGGCCCCAGACCTCGTCGGCGTCGTCGAGGACCACGGCGCCCTCGGCGCGGTAGTCGTCGTCGGTGATGGAGGAGCCGGCGCCGGCGCCGGCCTGGACGAGCACCTCGTGCCCGTGCGCGCGCAGCTCGTGCACCCCGGAGGGGGTGAGGGCGACGCGGTACTCGTGGTTCTTGACCTCTGCGGGGATCCCGACGACGGTGGCGGTATCAGTCACGGCCGCACTCTAGGGGCCTACGGTGGGCCGGTGTCCGAGCAGGTCCCCCCAGCGCCGGACGGCCTCGCGCGGCGTCCTCCCCCCGGCCCAGCGTCGACCGCGGGCGTCACGGGGAGGCACCCCGTGCGACCGCGGCTGCTCTGGTACGCCGAGACCTCGGCCCGCCGCTCGGCGCAGCTGACCGGCGACGTCCTCGTCCTGCTGTGGTGCCTGGCCTGGGTCGTCGTCGGGGTCGCCGCCGCCCGGGCCGTGGCCGCCCTCGCCGCCCCGGTCGAGGCGCTGTCCAGCGGCAGCGGCCGCACCGCCGACGAGCTGCGCGAGGCCGCCGGCGGGTTCTCCGACCTGCCCCTGGTCGGGCAGGACGCCGCCGCCCCGTTCGAGGCGGCCGCCGACGCCGTCGCCCGGCTGACGGCGGGCTCGGCCGGGCTGGCCGAGCGGGTGCAGGACCTCGCGCTCCTCGTCGGGGTGCTCGTGCCCCTGACGCCCGTGGCCCTCGTGCTGCTGCTGTGGCTGCCGGCGCGGCTGCGCCAGGCCCGCCGGGCCGGGGCGGCGCGGTCGCTGCTGGACGCCGGGGCCGACCCGCAGCTGTTCGCGCTCCGCGCCCTGACCACCCAGCCGCTGGCGCGCCTGGCCGCGGTGTCGCCGGACCCGGTGGGCGACTGGCGCCGCGGCGACCCGGCGGTGACCTCGCGCCTGGCGGGGCTGGAGCTCGAGCGGCTGGGGCTGCGGGGTCCCGGGCGGGACAGCGCCGGAGGACGGGCCGCAGGGCTGGACCGCCGGACCGGCACCCAGGACTAGCTCGCGGGACCGGACCGCGGGGCTGGGCAGCGACGGCCGGGCGTGCCACGCTCGGCCATGGCCACCAGCCCTGAGGGCGTCGCCGGGGTCTTCGACCGGGTCGCCGGCACCTACGACGACGTGGGCGTGCCGTGGTTCCGCCCGATCGCGCAGGCGCTCGTCGACGAGCTCGACGTCCGGCCGGGCGAGCGGGTGGTCGACCTGGGCTGCGGCCGCGGTGCGGTCCTGTCGCTGCTCGCGGCGGCGACGGGCCCGACCGGCGACGCGCTCGGCGTCGACCTGGCGCCGCGGATGGTCGAGCTCACCGCCCGCGACCTGGCGCACCTGCCGCACGTCCGGGTCCGGGTCGCCGACGTGCGGGACCCGGGCCTCCCGCCCGGCAGCGCCGACGTGGTCGCCGCCTCCCTGGTGCTGTTCTTCCTGCCGGACCCGGGCGCCGCGCTGCGCACCTGGGCCGGGCTGCTCGCCCCGGGCGGGCGCCTGGGGGTGACGACCTTCAGCCGGCAGGACCCGCGCTGGCAGGAGCTCGACGAGCTGTTCACGCCGTACCTCCCGCAGCAGATGCTCGACGCCCGCGCCAGCGGCCGCCGCGGCCCGTTCGGCTCCGACGACGGCGTCGAGGACCTGCTCCGCGGTGCCGGGCTCGCCGGCGTGCGCACCGTCCGGTTCCCCGTGCAGGCGGTGATGGACGACGCCGAGCACGTCCTGCGGTGGACCTGGTCGCACGGGCAGCGGGCGATGTGGGAGGCGGTGCCGCCGCAGGAGCACGAGGCGCTGCGCGACCGGGTGCGGCAGCTGGTCGCCCGCTGCGCCGACCCCGACGGCCGGGTGCGCTTCGACCAGGACGTCCGGATCACCCTGGGGCGCGCGGCCTGACCCGGTCCCGGTGCCTGCCCCCCCGCGGCTGGGTCAGACCGTCCGGACGACCCGCTGGCGGCGGTCCTCCTCCGGCGGCGACCACGACGCGGCGTCGGCGTCCACCTGCTCGCCGGAGCGGATGTCCTTGACCTGGCCCGCGAGCGGCGCCGCGCCCTCCCCGCCGGGGAAGAACACGAACGGGATGCCCGAGCGGTCCGCGTGCTTGATCTGGCGGCCGAACTTGGCGGCGATCGGCGCGGTGTCGGCAGGGATGCCGCGGGCGCGCAGCGCACGGGCGACGGCGTCGCTGCGGCCCCGGTCGGCCTCGTCGGTGACGGCCACGAGGACGGCGGTCGGCACGGGGCGGGTCGCGGCGACCGTGCCGTCCTTGAGCAGGCGCGACACCAGCCGGCTCACGCCGATGCTCAGCCCCACGCCGGGGTGGCGCACGGAGCCCTCGCTCACCAGGTCGTCGTAGCGACCGCCGGAGCAGACGGACCCGAGGTCCTCCTGGCCGACGAGCTCGGTCTCGTAGACGCTGCCGGTGTAGTAGTCCAGGCCGCGGACGACGGCGAGGTCGGCGACGACGACACCCGGGGCGACGGCCTCCGCGGCGTCCACGAGCGCCTGGAGGTCCGGCAGCGCGGCCGCCAGGGCGTCGGAGCCCGCGCCCAGGCTGTCGGCGAGCGCCTGCACGGCGGCCAGGTCGGTGCCCTGCACCGCGGCCAGGGCGAGCACGGCGTCGGCCTGCGCCCCGCTGGCACCGGCCCGGGCCCGGAGCTGCTCGCCGACCGCCGCGGGGCCGATCTTGGCGAGCTTGTCCACCGCGGCGAGCACACCGGCGACATCCTCCAGGCCGAGGCCGCGGACGAGGGCCTCGACCACGCGGCGGTCGTTGACCCGCATCCGGACCGCGCCGACGTCCAGCCGCTGGAGCGCCTCGACCATGACCAGGGGCAGGTCGACCTCGTAGTGCCGGGGCAGCACGTCGACCCCGACGACGTCGACGTCGGCCTGGACGAACTCGCGGAACCGGCCGTCCTGGGGCCGCTCCCCCCGCCAGGACCGCTGGATCTGGTAGCGCTTGAACGGGAACGTCAGGTGCCCGCCGTTCTGGAGCACGTACCGGGCGAACGGCACGGTGAGGTCGAAGTGCAGGCCCAGGGTGGAGTCGTCGACCTCGGTGCCCGGGTCGGCCTGGAGCCGGCGGACGACGTAGACCTCCTTGTCGATCTCGCCCTTGCGCAGCAGCTGCGACAGCGGCTCGACCGAGCGGGTCTCCACCGGTGCGAAGCCGTGGAGCTCGAAGGTCTCGCGCAGGGTGTCGAGCACGTGCAGTTCGACGGCCCGCTCGGCGGGCAGCCACTCGGGGAACCCGGACAGGGGGGCGATCCGGGCCATCAGCGACGTCCTCCGGGGAGCTGGGTCAGGAACGGGTTGGTGGCGCGCTCGCGGGCCATGGTCGTGCGGGCGCCGTGGCCGGGCAGGACGACGACCTCCTCGCCGAAGCGGGGCAGCACGTCGCGCAGCGAGCGCTCCATCTGCGCGGGGTCGCCGCCGGCCAGGTCGGAGCGGCCGACGGAGCCGGCGAACAGCAGGTCGCCGCTGAGCAGGAGCCCGTCGCCGTCGGGGCCGTCGGGGTCCACCGCGCCCGGCAGGTGGAACACCACGGAGCCCTCGGTGTGCCCCGGGGCGTGGTGGACCTCCAGCGCGAGGCCGGCGACCTGGAGCCGGACCGCCCCGCCGGGGTCGCCGGGCAGGTCGAGGACGACGTCGGGCTCCTCCCACCGGTCGGCGGGCGCGAGCATGCTCTCGACGAGCGGCCGGGTCTGGGCGCCGAGCTGCTCGAGCGGGTCGCGGAGGCGGTACCTGTCGTCGGCGTGCACGTGGACCGGGACCGGGGCGCGCACCGCGGTGGCCTCGCCGGCGGTGCGGCTCACGGGCGTCACGGACCAGACGTGGTCGGCGTGGCCGTGGGTGAGCAGGACCGCAGCGGGCCGCAGCCGGTGCTCGCGCAGCACGTCGCGGAGCCGGTCGGTGACACCGAAGCCGGGGTCGACGACCAGGCACTCCTGTCCGGGGGCGTCGGCCAGCACCCAGCAGTTGGTGCCGAACGCCGTCGCCTCGACCGTGCGCACCAGCATGATCGCGAGGGTACCCACCTATGCTGTCGTCCCTGCCCGCAGGCGGACGGCAGGAGCACCGGCTCGTGCCGTCGTCACCCAGGAAGGACACCGGCACCCGTGACGTCCGATCGCGACCGCGAGAACGCCCGGACCCGGCGGGACCCCGGGCACCCCCAGGCACCGGCCTCCGCAGACCGGCCGGACCGGCCGGGCCGCAGGAACCTGCTCGTCGGGCTGCTCGCGGCGCTGCTCGTGCTCGCCGTCGTCGTCGGGGCCGCCCTGCTCGGCGGAGGTGACGACGAGGCCGTCGGCACCGAGGGCGACGGGGTCTGTCCCCCCGGGATCGACGCCGTCGCCGACCCCGTCCAGCTGGACGAGGTCCCGCCGCCCGCCACCGGGACGTGGACGGCGACGCTGGAGACCACGTGCGGCGACGTCGTCCTGGAGCTCGACGCCGACGCGGCCCCCGTGGGCGTCGGCAGCTTCGTCGGTCTCGTCGAGGCCGGCTTCTACGACGGCACGCCCTGCCACCGCCTCACGACGCAGGGGATCTTCGTCCTGCAGTGCGGCGACCCGACCGGCACCGGGACCGGCGGTCCGGGCTACAGCTACGGGCCGGTCGAGAACGCCCCTGCCGACGACGTGTACCCCGCGGGTACCGTCGCGATGGCGAGGGTCGGCGGTGACGCCGAGAGCATGGGCAGCCAGTTCTTCCTCGTCTACGAGGACTCGACCATCCCCTCGGACGCGGCGGGCGGGTACACCGTGCTCGGCCGCATCACCGAGGGTCTCGAGATCGTCCAGCAGGTCGCCGACGGCGGCCTGGCCGGGGACGGGGTAGCCCCCGCCCGCAGCACCGGCATCGTCAGCGTCACCGCAGAGGAGACAGCGTGAGCACCGAGCCCGACCAGACCGGACCCGTCGAGCAGGGGGCCCCCGAGCCCTCCGAGGAGACGTCGCCCGAGAAGCAGCGGTCGGGTCTGGGCGGTGCCCTGCTGGGAGCCCTCGGCTCCCTCGCCGCGGAGGCCATCGACGCCGCGGGCCGCGCGCTCACCACGCCGGCACGCACGGACGACGCCGACGGCACCGACGGCACCGACGGCACCGACGGCACGAGCCCTGCCGAGGGTGAGACCGCGGACGGCGGCACCGAGGGCGAGCAGGCGGAGGCCGGCTCGTCCGAGGGCGGTGCGGACGACCAGCCCACGGTCGGCACCCCCTCCGCCGACGCTCCCGCCGGCGACGACGCCGACGCCACCGGCTCCCCGCAGGACAGCAAGGCCGGCACGTCGTCGGAGGGCGACGAGCCCTCGGCCCAGCAGCCGGACGAGACCGCTGCGGCACCGCAGGCTGACGAGACCTCCGCTGCTGCCGAGAGCACCGGGGCCACCGACAGCACCGAGGCGTCCGACAGCAACGAGGCGTCCTCGGGGACCGGCCTCGCCGGTACCGAACTCGCCGGCACCCCGGACGCGCAGCAGCCCGGCTCCCCCGGGCAGGCTGCCGCCGAGGAGTCCTCCGACGAGGAGTCCTCCGGCGAGGCCGAGACCGCGGCAGAGGTGACGCCGGAGCCCGAGGCGGACCCCGCGACCGAGCCGGTGACCGAGCCGGTCACCGACGCCGCCCCCGAGCCGGTCGTCGAGTCCGCCCCCGAGCCTGCCGCCCCCGTCGACGAGGCGGACCAGGCCTCGCCGTCGGAGGGCACCGCCCCCGAGGCGGACGCCACCGGGGCACCCGCGACGGACACCGACGGCCCGACCGAGGGCGCCGGCGACCAGGCGGAGACGCCCGTCCCCGCGGCGCCGTCCTCCGCCCCGTCGCCGTCCGCTCCCTCCCCCGCCGCCGTGCCGCGCCCCGGCCGCCGCCCCAAGAAGGCGGCGCCCGCCGCGGCGACCGCCGTCACCCCGCCGCTCGCGGTCGGGGCGGCGGCCTTCGGCCGGGTCGACGAGGCGGGCACGGTCCACGTCCGCGACGGCGACACCGAGCGCGAGGTCGGCCAGTACCCCGACGTCCCCGAGGCCGAGGCGATCGGGTTCTACGTCCGCAAGTTCGAGGACCTCGCCGGGCAGGTGCACCTGCTCGGGCAGCGCCTGGACAACGGCACCGTCCCCGCCAAGGAGGCCCGCTCGTCCCTGGCGAGCCTGCGCGAGCAGTCCACCGACGCCAAGGCTGTGGGTGACCTGCCCGCGCTGCGTGCCGAGCTGGACCGGCTCGACAGCCTCGTGGCCGAGCGCACGGCCGCCGAGGACGCCCAGCGCGCGGAGGCCCGGGCCAAGGCCCTCGCCGAGCGCGAGGCCATCGTCGCGGAGGCCGAGCAGATCGCCGCGACGCCCCCCGCGAGCATGCACTTCAAGAACGCGGGCGAGCGGATGCAGGTCCTGCTCGACACCTGGAAGACGGCGCAGCGGTCGGGCACCCGCCTGGACAAGCGCACCGAGGACCCGCTGTGGAAGCGGTTCGCCGCAGCCCGCTCGACGGTCGACCGCCTCCGCCGCGCCCACTTCTCTCAGGTCAGCGAGCAGCGGACGAGCACCAAGCAGGAGAAGGAGCAGCTCATCGTCCGCGCCGAGGAGCTCCAGACCTCGACCGACTGGCGCGCGACGAGCGACGAGTACCGCAGCCTCATGGACCGGTGGAAGGCCGCCGGCCGGCTGTCCCGCAAGGACGACGACGCGCTGTGGGCCCGGTTCCGTGCCGCGCAGGACGTGTTCTTCGCCAACCGCACGGCGGCCAACTCCGCGCAGGACGAGGAGTACCGCGGCAACCTCGAGGTCAAGGAGGCGCTCGCCGCCGAGGCGGAGGCCCTGCTGCCGGTGACCGACGTGGCGGCCGCCAAGCGCCAGCTCACCTCGATCCAGGACCGCTGGGACGAGGCCGGCCGGGTGCCGCGCGACTCCCTCGACCGGATCGAGGGCCGCCTGCGCGCGGTGATCGAGAAGGTGCGGGACGCCGACAGCGCCCGCTGGGGCAAGAGCACCCCGGACGTGGTCCAGCGCGGCTCCGGCCTGGTGACGCAGCTGCGCCAGCAGGTGGCCGACCTCGACGCCAAGGTCGCCGAGGCGGAGGGGCGCGGGGACAGCCGGACCGCCCAGCGCGCCGCCAAGGAGCGGGACACCAAGCGGGCGTGGCTCGCCCAGGCGGAGTCCTCGCTGGACGACCTGTCCCGCTGACAGCCCCCGGCGCCTGACGGCCCGTCGTGTCCACACGGACCGGCGGGCCGTCGTCGTCCCCAGCGGCGACCGCGCGCGCCGCCGCGGCCCCACGGGACGGCGCAGGGTCCTGCCATGGCACCGCCCGCGCCGACGTGGGCGACTACCTGCGCGTCGCGGAGACGGAGAGGGCCCCCGGCTCGCT
>NZ_JBBEOI010000108.1 GCF_037860755.1 Aquipuribacter hungaricus
CGCCGGACGTGCCGGCACCCGACCCACCGGTGGCGCCGGCGCCGGGCAGCCCGGCGTGACCCGAGGCGTGCAGGGCCGCGCGCCGCTCGAGGTACTCGTCGACGCCGCGCGGCAGGCCGCGGACCGTGCCGTCGCCGACCAGGCCGACGTGGGTGTCGCAGAGCCGCTCGAGCAGGTACCGGTCGTGGCTGACGACGACCAGCGTGCCGGCGTAGGAGTCGAGCACGTCCTCCATGGCGGCGAGGGAGTCGGTGTCCAGGTCGTTCGTCGGCTCGTCGAGCAGGAGCAGGTTCGGCTGGGACAGCAGCAGCCGCAGCAGCTGCAGGCGCCGCCGCTCGCCGCCGGACAGGTCCTTCACCAGCGTCCACTGCCGCTGCTGCGGGAAGCCGAGCTGCTCGACCAGCTGCGAGGCGGTCATCTCCTTGCCGGCGACGACGACCGTGCGGGCCACGTGCTCGACCGCCTCGACCGCCCGCAGGTGCTCGACCTCGTGCAGCTCGGCGAGGTCCTGGGTGAGGATCGCCAGGCGGACCGTGGTCCCCCGCTTCACCCGGCCGGCGTCGGGCTGCCGGTCGCCGGTGAGGAGGCGCATCAGGGTCGTCTTGCCCGCGCCGTTGGCGCCGACCACGCCGACCCGCTCGCCGGGGGCCAGGCGCCACGTGACGTCGTGGAGCAGGGGGACGTCGCCGCCGCGGGGGTGCTCGACCCGGACGTCCTCGACATCGACGACGTCCTTGCCGAGCCGGACCGCGGCGAGCTTCTGCAGCGCGACGGTGTCACGGGGCGGCGGCTCGTCGGCGATGAGCTCGGTGGCGGCGTCGATGCGGAACTTGGGCTTGGACGTCCGGGCGGGGGCGCCCCGCCGCAACCAGGCCAGCTCCTTGCGGGCCAGGTTGCGCCGGCGCTCCTCGGTGACCTGCGAGACGCGCTCGCGCTCCACCCGTGCCAGCACCCACGCGGCGTACCCGCCCTCGTAGGCGTCGACGACGGCGTCGTGGACCTCCCACGTGGTCGTGCACACCGCGTCGAGGAACCACCGGTCGTGGGTGACGACGACGAGCGCGCCGCGCCCGGTCGCCCCGCGCGCCCGCAGGTGCCGGGCCAGCCAGTCGACCCCGTCGACGTCGAGGTGGTTCGTGGGCTCGTCGAGCAGCAGCACGTCGGGGTCCTCGACGAGGACCGCCGCGAGCGCGACCCGGCGCAGCTGGCCGCCGGACAGCTCGTCGGTGCGGGCGTCCATGCCGCCCACCCCCGCGGCCTCGGGCCCGCCGAGCAGCCCGCCGACGACGTCGCGGACCTTGGGGTCGCCGGCCCAGGTGTGGGCCTCGGCCGCGCGGTCGCCGAGGACGACCTCCGCGACGGTGGAGCCGGTGGGCCGGTCGCGCTGGTCGAGCATGCCGACGCGGACGCCGCCGCGGACGGCCACCCGGCCGGCGTGCAGGTCCCCGGTCCCGGCGAGGACGCGGAGCAGGGTGGACTTGCCGTCGCCGTTGCGGCCGACGACGCCGACCATGTCGCCGTCGTCCACGCCGAGCGAGACGTCGTCGAGCAGGACACGGTCGGGCAGCGCGACGTGGGCGCCGGTGACGTTGACGAGGTTGGGCACGGTGCAGACGGCTCCGGACTGGTGGGGGGCCCGGGTCAGCGACCGACGCTGCGGACCCCGGGGTCGACGACCCTGCAGCCTGGCACGGGTCCGGACGCGCGCAGCACCCGGCTCACGCCCGGAGCGTCGGCCAGGGCCACGGCGAGCTCGCCGGCGTGCGGCTCGTCCTCGGCGAGCACCGCCACGGTGGGCCCGGAGCCGGAGACGAGCACCCCGGCCGGGCTCACCGCCTCCACGTGCTCCAGCAGCATGTCCAGCTCCGGGCGCAGCGACACCGCGGCCGGCTGCAGGTCGTTGTGCAGGGTCCGGCCGAGCCGGGACGCCTCGCCGGAGCGCAGCGCCTGCATGAGGGGCTCGGACACCCGCGGCTCCACGAGCACTCGACCGGCGCGCAGCCGGTCGAGCTCGCCGTACACCGCGGGCGTGGACAGCTCGCCGTCGGCGACCAGGAGCACCCAGTGCCAGCCGGTCCGGCTCAGCGCCGGGGTGAGGCGCTCGCCCCGGCCCATGCCGACCGCCGTGCCGCCGAGCAGCGAGAACGGCACGTCGCTGCCGATCCGCGAGGCGACCTCGGACAGCTGGGCCCGGTCCAGGTCCAGCCCCCACAGGGTGTCGCAGGCCAGGAGCGCCGCGGCGGCGTCGGCGGACCCGCCGGCCATGCCGCCGGCGACGGGGATGCGCTTGCGCACGTGCAGGTGGACCCCGAGCCGGGGCGCGGTCTCCGGGCCGACGGCGTGGAGCAGGGCGCGGGCGGCGCGGACCGCGAGGTTGCTGCCGTCGTCGGGGACCCGCGCGGCGTCGGTGCCGGTGACCTCGACGGTGAACTGCCCGCCCGGGGCGGGGGTGGCGGTGACCTCGTCGTAGAGGTCGACGGCCTGGAAGACCGTGGCCAGGTCGTGGTAGCCGTCCTCGGCCGGGGCACCGACCGACAGCTGCAGGTTGATCTTGGCGGGTGCCCGCACGGTGACCGAGGATCGAGAACCCATGGCCTCCGAGGCTAGGGCCTAGGTCCTGACCGCGCGCCCCAGCGCCTGCGCCACCGCGGCGAAGTCCGCCACACCCAGCCGTTCGGCCCTCGCCGTCGGGTCGATGCCGGCCTCCTCGCAGGCGGCCTGCGCAGCGGCGGCCGACCCGGCCCGGACCGCGAGGGACTGCCGCAGCGTCTTGCGCCGCTGGGAGAAGGCGGCGTCGACGGTGGCGAAGACGTCCTCGCGGGAGGCCTCGGTGACCGGCGGCTCGCGGCGCTCGAAGCCGACGAGGCCGGAGTCGACGCGGGGCACGGGCCAGAACACCGTCGGCGCCACCGACCCCACGCGGCGCGCGGCGGCGTACCAGGCGAGCTTGACCGACGGCACGCCGTAGACGCGGCTGCCGGGCGGCGCGCACAGCCGGTCGGCCACCTCCGACTGCACCATGACGACGCCCCGGCGGACGGAGGGCACGTCGCGCAGCACCGACAGCAGCAGCGGCACGGCGACGTTGTACGGCAGGTTCGCGACGAAGGCCGTCGGCTCCAGCGGCAGGTCGAGCCCGGCGATGCCGGTGGCGTCGCCGCGGACCAGGTGCAGCCGGTCCGACGCCGCGGGCAGGTGCTCGGCCACCGTCCCGGGCAGCGCGTCGGCGAGCCGCTCGTCGAGCTCGACGGCGACGACCTGGGCGCCGGCGGACAGCAGCGGCAGGGTGAGCGACCCCAGCCCGGGGCCGACCTCGAGCACGACCTCGCCCGGCTGCACGCCCGCCAGCCGGACGATGCGCGACACCGTGCCGACGTCGGTGACGAAGTTCTGGCCCTTGCTCTTGGTGGGGGCCACGCCGTGCCGGGTCGCGAGCGCGCGCACGGCAGCGGCCCCGAGCCCCACGAGGGGGTCGGGGCCGCTGCCGTCGGACGCGGGGAGGGTCAGCTGCCCGGCCTCAGCCGAACAGCCGCGGGCCGCAGTGCGGCCACTGGCCGGCACCGCTGCGGGCGTAGAGCGCCTTGGCGCGCGCCGTCTGCTCCGAGGCGGGCGCCTGGCTGGCGTTGCCGGAGCCGCCGACGGACTGCCAGGTGCTGGTGCTGAACTGGTACAGCCCGTGGTACCGGCCGTTGCTCGACACGATGGTCGGGTTCCCGCCGGACTCGCAGGCGGCCAGCGCCGCCCAGTTGAGGGAGTCGACGTCGCCGGAGACCGACGGGGCCGGCGAGGAGGACCCGCCGGACGACGAGCCGCCGGACGGGGCGGAGCCGCCTGAGGGCGCGGCCGGTGCCGCGGGGGCCGGGGCCGCCGGGCGGGGTGCGGGCGGCGGCGGCTTCGGCCGCTCCTTGGTGCCCTCCGCGACGACCCGCGTGACGGGCTCGCGGACGGTGGTGCGGGCGGTCTCGGTGCGCGACTCCTCGACCCCGTCGACGGTGACGACGCTGAAGGTCACGGACTGCTCGCCGGGGGCACCGGGCTCGCGGACCTCGTCGTCGCCGACGAACATCTCGGGGTCCTCGACGGTGGTCGCGGTGTTCGGCACGGCGACGGCCTCGACGACGTCGGCGACGGAGACGCGCTGGACGGTCACGGTCTGCCCGGCGGCGAGGACCTCGTCGGCGGAGGTGCTGAGCCGGTCGTCGGCGTCGAGCTCGACCGACAGCTCGGCGAGCAGGTCGCGGACGGTCGGGGCCGGGGTGGTCACGGCCCGGGTCTGGCCGTCGGCGACGAGGGTCACGGCCTTGGGCATGCTGAGGACGACGGAGCGGCCGTCGCGGTCGATGCGCGCGGAGCGCGAGGACGACAGCCAGGCGTCGTCGGTGCGCAGCCCGGCGGCGGACAGCGCCTCGTCGACGGTGAGCTCGGTGGTCCAGTAGACCGTCTCGACGCCGGCGGGGTCGGCGACGGTGAGCTTGCGTGCGTAGCGGACGACGACGGTGTCGCCGTCGGCGACGGTCTCGCCCGGGGCGGGCGACACGAGGTCGCGGCCGCCGACGTCGAGCTGGGCGGCGGCGAGGACGTCGGAGACCTCGCTGCCGAGGATGCGGACCTGCTGGGCCCGGCCGTCGACCTCGAGGGTCACGGTCCGGTCGAACACCGTCCAGCCGGCGGCACCGGCGACGAGGAGGGTGAGCACCGCGGCCTGGGCGGCGGCGACGAGCCGGCTGGGGCGCGCGACGGCGCGCACGACGGGGGCGAGGGGGGAGAACGTCAAGGGAGACCGCCTGCTAGAGCTGTCCGGGTACCGACACCGCACGCGCAAGGCGTCCTGCCGCGGGGGGGTGGACGTGGGGACGTCCGGGGGGTCGGATCCGGCTACCAGCCGCGACCGTAACCGGTCTGTGACCTTTCCCGGAACCTGCGGTGCTCACACGTGAGACATCGCACACCGGCTCAAGGTCGGGTGCGAGCGCGCTCTAGCGGCCCCCGGGGACCGCCGGCCGGCCGGCCGGCGCGGCCTGCCAGGGGCCGTAGGCGCGCTCGGCGTTGCGGGTCAGGGCGTCGCAGAGCTGCTCGAGGTCGTCGCCGCGGAGCTCCGCCATCGCCCTCACCGTGTGGGGCAGCAGGTACGAGGCGTTGGGCCGGCCCCGGTACGGGTGGGGGGTGAGGAACGGGGCGTCGGTCTCCACGAGCAGCAGCTCCTGCGGCACGACCGCGCAGGCGTCGCGCAGGTCCTGGGCGTTGCGGAAGGTGAGCACCCCGGCGAACGAGCAGTACCAGCCCTGCTCGCCGGCGACCCGGGCCATGGCCACGTCGCCGGAGAAGCAGTGGAACACCGTCACCTCGGGCGCCCCCTCCTCGCGCAGGACCCGGAGCACGTCGTCGTGGGCGTCCCGGTCGTGGACCTGCAGCGCGAGCCCGGTCCGCTTCGCCAGGTCGACGTGGCGGCGGAACGACTCCTCCTGGGCCGCGCGGCCCTCGGGCGGGGTGCGGAAGAAGTCCAGCCCGGTCTCCCCCACCACCCGGACCAGCGGGTGGTCGAGCATCGCCGCGATCTCCTCGAGCGCGGCGTCGAGGCCGGCGGCGTCCAGGCGCGCGGCCTCGTTGGGGTGCAGCGCGACCCCGCCGAGCAGCGGCAGGACGCCGTCCTCGCCGGGCTGCTGGGCGTCGAGCAGCTCCAGCGTCCACCGGGCCGCCGGCAGGTCGCACCCGATCTGCACGGCGCGCGGCGCCCCGGAGGCGGCGGCGAGCGCGAGCAGGTCGTCGACGGAGCGGTCCTCGGCGTCGCCGATGTCCAGGTGGGTGTGGTCGTCGACGACGGGCAGCGGCAGCGGCTCCGGGGCGGGCGGCGGGGTGCGGTCGCGCCGGCGCCCGTCCTGCTCGGTCGTCCCCGACCGCTCGCGGATGGGCCGCAGCGTCACGCCCCGGCCTCGCCGCGCAGCCGGGCCAGCTCGGTCTCGACCACCGAGTCGTCGAGCTTGGTGAACACCGGCGTGGGCGTCGGGACCGGCGTGCCCGGAACGACGGGCACGCGGTGCCAGGTGCCCCGCATCGAGGTGTAGTCCCCGGTGAGCACCGGGTAGGGGGCGCCGCCGTCGAGGTCGTCGACCTCGCGGATCTCGGGCATCGGGGCGAGGACCCCGGTGCGACCGAACGTCTCGTGCACCGCCTGCGCGCTGTGCGGCAGGAACGGGCTGAGCATCGTGTTGCAGTCGCTGATGCACTGGGCGGCCACGTGGAGCACGGTGCGCATCCGGTCGGGGTCGGTCTTCTTGAGGCGGAACGGCTCGGTCTCGGAGATGTAGGCGTTGACGTCGCCGACCACGCGCATGGCCTCGGCGAGGGCCTGCTTCTGCCGGTGGGTGCGCAGCAGCTCCCCGACCGTGCCGAAGGCGGCCTCGGTCCGCTCGAGCAGGGTGGTGTCGACGGGGTGCAGCTCGCCGGCCGCCGGGACCTCGCCGAGGTTCTTGGCGAGCATGCCGGCGGTGCGGTTGACGAGGTTGCCCCAGCCGGCGACCAGCTCGGTGTTGGTGCGACGGACGAACTCCGCCCACGTGAAGTCGGCGTCCGCCGTCTCGGGCCCGGCGGCGCAGATGAAGTACCGCAGCGCGTCCGGCTGGTAGCGCTCGAGCACGTCGCGGACGTAGATGACGACACCGCGGCTGGAGCTGAACTGCTTGCCCTCCATGGTGAGGAACTCGCTGGAGACGACCTCGGTGGGCAGGTTGAGGTGGCCGAACGGGCCCTGCTCGCCGCCGCGCGACCCCTCGCCGTTGTGGCCGAGCAGCTCCGCCGGCCAGATCTGGCTGTGGAAGGTGATGTTGTCCTTGCCCATGAAGTAGTACGACAGCGCCGCGGGGTCGGTCCACCACTCGCGCCAGCGCTCGGGGTCGCCCTGGCGCCTGGCCCACTCCACCGACGCCGACAGGTAGCCGACCACCGCGTCGAACCAGACGTAGATCCGCTTGGCCGGGTTGTCCTCCCAGCCGGGCAGCGGGACCCGGATGCCCCAGTCCAGGTCGCGGGTGATGGCCCGGGGCCGGACGTCGGCGAGCAGGTTGCGGCTGAAGCCCAGCACGTTGGGCCGCCAGGCCCCGGACTCCTCGACCCCGGCGAGCCACTGCCCGAGCGCGTCGGCGAGCGCGGGCAGGTCGAGGAACAGGTGCTCGGTCTCGACGAACTCCGGCACCTCACCGTCGATCCGGCTGCGGGGGCTGACGAGGTCGACCGGGTCGAGCTGGTTGCCGCAGTTGTCGCACTGGTCCCCGCGCGCGGAGGTGTACCCGCAGATCGGGCAGGTGCCCTCGATGTAGCGGTCGGGCAGGGTGCGCCCGGTGCGGGGGCTGATCGCGCCCAGCGCGGTCTGCGCGACGACGTAGCCGTTGGCGTGGACGGCCCGGAACAGGGTCTGGACGACCTGGTGGTGGTTGCGCGTCGAGGTGCGCGTGAACAGGTCGTACGACAGCCCGAGCGCCTGGAGGTCCTCGACGATGACCCGGTTGTAGCGGTCCGCCAGGTCCTGGGGGCTCACGCCCTCCTTCTCGGCCTGGACGAGGATCGGGGTGCCGTGCTCGTCGGTGCCGGAGACCATGAGGACGTCGTGCCCGGCCATCCGCATGTACCGGCTGAAGACGTCGGACGGGACGCCGAAGCCGGCGACGTGGCCGATGTGGCGGGGGCCGTTGGCGTACGGCCAGGCCACCGCGGAGAGCACGTGGGTCATGCCGTCAGCCTAGGGTCGTCCGGTGCAGCGCTTCCTCCTCACCCACGAGACCGTGGTGCCCGCGCTGCTGGTGGCCGTGCTCGTCGCCTGGGCCGCGTCCGGGCCGCTCGGCCGGGCCATGGGCGCCCGCCGGCTGGCCGCCGCGGCGCTCGTGCTGGCGTGCCTGGGGCCGCTCGCCCTCACGCTCGGCCCGCAGCTGCCGCTGGAGCTCGGCAGCGGCCGCGGCTGCGTGAGCCACGTCCGGCCCTACCGCTGGTGGGGCCAGGGCGGCGAGGAGGTCGCCAACCTCCTGCTGCTGGTCCCGCTCGGGCTGCTGGCCCCGCTGCTGCTGCGTGCCCGGGCCGCGGTGCCGCTGCTCGTGCTCGGCGCCGGGTTCCCGTGGGCGGTCGAGCTCACGCAGTACCTGCTGCCGTGGCTGGGCCGGGAGTGCGACCTCACCGACGTCGCGCTCAACGGGCTCGGCCTGGCCGCCGGCACCGCGGCCGGCGTGCTGCTGGTGCTCGTGCGCCGGCTCAGGCGACGCCGGACAGCACCCGGTCCCCGCCGGAGCGTTTCGCCCGGTACATGAGCTCGTCGGCCTCGTCGACGCGGCGCAGCAGCCAGCCCTGGCGCTCCTCGGCCTCGCCGGTCGCCACGGTCATGGTCCCCCGGACCGCGCCGACGCTGGCGCTGGTCCTCCAGCCGGCCCCCGAGCGGACCACGGCGGCCCCCCGGACGGCCTCGGCCACCTCCTCCAGGGGTCGCGGCCCGGCCGCGACGAGCACGAGGAACTCCTCCCCGCCCAGCCGCGCGACCAGGGCGCCCGCCAGCGTCCCGCCGGTCTCGCCGAGACCGGCCAGGGCGGCTGCCACCGCCCGCAGCGCCTCGTCCCCGACGGAGTGGCCGTGGGTGTCGTTGAGAAGCTTGAACCCGTCGAGGTCGAGGGTGATGACGTCGACCGTGCGGGACCCCGACAGCAGCGCGGCCGCGCGCTCGAACAGGCCCCGCCGGTTGAGCAGGCCCGTGAGCGGGTCGGTCCGGGCGAGCAGGTGCTCGCGGGCGTGCGCGTCGGCCAGCTGCCCCCGCAGCCGCAGCACCGCCGCGGCGGGGGCGACGATCCCGGCGACGACGGCGACCGACGTGACGACCACCGTGACCGGGTCCGTGCTCGCCCACGCCACGCACGTCAGGGCGGCCAGCGAGGCGACGCCGACCTGCACCCAGGTCGCCCGGCGGCCCAGCTGCATGGCGGCCACGACGCACAGCACGCCAAGGAACAGCGGCACGAGCAGCGCCATCTCCCGGCGCTCCCCGGTCGCGGCCCCCGCGACCGCGGCCAGCGTGAACAGCGGCAGGCAGACCGGGAGCACGCGGCGCACCCGGGAGCCGAAGCCCAGCAGCAGCACCGCGGCGGCGCTGTAGAGGACGACGAGCACCCACGCGGTCACCGCGCCGGAGCCCGGGCGGTGCTGGCCGGGCAGGGTCCACACCCAGACGGTCGGCCACAGCACGAGCACGAGCAGCCGCACCGCCCGCAGCACCGGGTCCGCCGTGCCGGGCCGCCGGGTGCGCCACCTCGACCGCGGCGACGGGACGTGGGCGACCATCGCGACAGCGTGTCACCCGCGGCGACGGCCTGTCATGGGTGTCGGCGAGCCGTGCCCCGGACGGCCGCCCGGTCCGTGAGCCGTCAGCCCCCGGGGGGTCAGCCCCCGGTGAGGAGCGGCAGCCCGCGCCGGATGGCCCGGACGCCCTGGCCGATCCGGTGCTCGTTCTCGATGAGCGAGAAGCGGACGAACCCGTCGCCGTCGGGGCCGAACCCGACCCCGGGCGAGGTCGCGACGTCGCAGTCGGTCACCAGCCGGGTGGCGAAGGCGATGGAGCCCTCGTCGCGGTAGGCGGGCGGGATCGGCGCCCAGACGAACATCGACCCGCGCGGGCGCGGCACGTCCCAGCCGATCCGGTGCAGCCCGTCGACCAGGGCGTCGCGGCGCCCGCGGTAGACCTCGCTCACCTCGTCCGGGTAGTCGGCGGCCTCGGTCATCGTCACGGTCGCCGCGATCTGGATCGGCTGGAAGGTGCCGTAGTCCAGGTAGCTCTTGAGCTTGCCCAGGGCCGCGACGACGTCGGCGCGGCCGAGCATGAACGCCACCCGCCAGCCGGCCATCGAGAACGACTTGGTCATCGAGTACAGCTCGACGGCCACGTCGAGCGCCCCCTCGCACTGCAGGATCGACGGCGGTCGCCAGCCGTCGAAGGCGACGTCGGCGTAGGCGAAGTCGTGGACCAGGACGACGTCCTTGCCGCGGGCCCAGTCCACGAGCCGCTGCAGGTCCTCCAGCTCGACGGTCGCGCCCGTGGGGTTGTGGGGGAAGGACAGGACGACGACGCGCGGCCGCGGCCAGCCGTACTCCCACTGCGCCATGACGTTGTCCACGTAGGCCGCGCCCGCCGTGGCCAGGTCCGGGCCCATCGACACCTGGCGGACGTCCGCGCCGGCCAGGTAGGGGCCCCAGATGTGGATCGGGTAGCTGGGCTGCGGCACGAGCGCGGCGTCCCCGGCCTGCAGCAGCACCCACATCAGGTGGCTGAAGCCCTCCTTGGCGCCGATCGTGCTGATGACCTGGGTCTCCGGGTCCAGCTCGACGCCGAACCGGTCGCGGTAGCGCGCGACGACGGCCTGGCGGAGCTTGGGCAGCCCGCGCGAGGAGGAGTAGCGGTGGTTGCGGGAGTTCCGGGCCGCCTCGGCGAGCTTGTCGACCGCGATGCCGGGGCTCGGGATGTCCGGGTTGCCGAAGCCGAGGTCGACGATGTCGCGGCCCTCGCGCCGGGCCTGCTGCTTGAGCCCGTCGATGATGGTGAAGACGTACGGCGGCAGGCCGGTGATGCGCCGGAACTCCATCGACCCAGCGTAGGCGCGCAGGGACCCCGCGTCAGGGGTGTCTCGCCGCGGGCGGCCGGGCCCGTTCGGTCACAACGGCACCCTGCGCCGGTCTAGCCGACCGAGGGTGCCGTCGTGGCGGCTCACGTTCGACGGAGGGTGCCGTTGCGACGGGACGGGCTCAGCCGCGCCGGGCCGCCAGCACGGCGTCGTACAGCGCGTTCTTGCGGACGCCGTGCTCGGCGGCCACCGCGGCGACGGCCTCCTTGGTGCGCACGCCCTCGGCCTCCCGCGCGGTCACCACGGCGACCAGGTCCTCCGGCGTCGGCGCGCTGGCCCGGGCGCCCTCGAGGACCACGGTGATCTCCCCGAGCACGGTCGCGCCCCGCGCCCAGGCGGCGAGCTCGCCGAGCGTCCCCCGCCGGACCTCCTCGTAGGTCTTGGTCAGCTCGCGGCAGACCGCCACCCGGCGCCCCTCGCCGAGCACCTCGGCGGCGTGGCCGAGCATCTCCGCCAGCCGGTGGGGCGCCTCGAAGAGCACCGTGGTCCTGGGCTCCGTCGCCAGCAGCGCCAGCGCCCGGGCCCGCTCGCCCTGCTTGCGGGGCAGGAACCCGTCGAAGGCGAACCGGTCCGTCGGCAGCCCCGACACCGCGAGCGCGGCGAGCACCGCGGACGGTCCCGGCACGACGCTCACCGGCAGCCCCGCCTCGACGGCGGCGACGACCAGCCGGTACCCCGGGTCGGACACCGTGGGCATGCCCGCGTCGGTGACGACGAGGACGCTGCGCCCGGCGCGGACCTCGGCGAGCAGCGCCTCGGACCCGCCGCCGGAGGTGCCGCCCTCGTTGTGCTCGTGGTGGGCGACGACCCGGCCGCGGACCTCGACGCCGAGGGCCCCGACGAGGCGCCGCAGCCGGCGGGTGTCCTCGGCGGCGACCACGTCGGCCTCGCCGAGCCAGCGCCGCAGCCGCTCGCTGGCGTCGGTCGGGTCGCCGATCGGCGTGGCCGCGACGACGACGACGCCACGCCGGGCGGCGGGCGAGGTCGGCGGGGCGGCGGCCCCCTCGACGGTCGTCGGCAGGTCCTCGTCCACGGCGCCGTCGTCTCCCACCCCGCGACCGTAGGGCCCCCGTAGCATCGGCGCGTGGCCACCGTGACGTCGACCGCCCTCCCGCGGCGGCGTCCCCCGGCCGGCGCCGGCACC
>NZ_JBBEOI010000109.1 GCF_037860755.1 Aquipuribacter hungaricus
GTCCTCGACGCAGGCGCGGGTGTCGCCGTCGTGGGCGGCGAGGTCGTCCGCGTGCAGCGGCAGGCCGGGCTCCTCGGCCAGCCCCACCCAGCCCAGGTCCGCCGTCTCGTCGTTCGCGGCGTGCACCTCCGCGGCGGGCGAGGCCTCGGCCAGCACGTAGTCGTAGCGCCAGTCCCCGTGGTCGGTCCCGGTGAGCGTCGCCCCGACCTCGACGTCCTGGGCGCGGACCCCGACCTCCTCGGCCGCCTCGCGCAGCGCCGCGCGGACCGGGTCCTCGTGGGAGTCGCGGGCACCGCCCGGCACGGCCCAGGTGCCGCCGTCGTGCACCCAGCCGGCCCGGTGCTGCAGCAGCACCTGCGGGCCGTCGGCGCCCGGGCGCCACAGCACGAGCCCCGCCGCGCCGTGCAGGCCCCAGTGCCGCGCACCGCACCGGCAGGCCACCCACCCGTCCCCGTCGCGGCTCGCCACCGGCCCAGGGTACGAGGGCGCCGCGGCACCCCCGCGCGCCGGGACCGTTACGGTGGCCCAGGAGCAGCCCGGCCGACGGCGGTCGGGCACGCCTAGAGGAGGTGCCATGGCCGTCGTGGTGGGCTACCTGCCCAGCCGGGAGGGACGCGCAGCGCTCGCCCACGGGGTGGACGCAGCCCTCAGCCGTCACCTCCCCCTCGTGGTGGTGAGCAGCAAGGAGGACACCACGGAGGCGGTGGAGGCCGACCTCGCCGGGTACACCGCGCGCCTGCACGACAGCGGCCTGGCCTACGAGGTGCGCCACATGCCCCGCAGCAGCGACCCCGCCGACGACCTGCTGCAGGTCGCCGACGACGTCAGCGCCGAGGTCATCGTCATCGGCCTGCGCCGCCGCTCCCCGGTCGGCAAGCTCATCCTCGGCAGCAACGCCCAGCGCATCCTGCTGGACGCCACCTGCCCGGTCCTGGCCGTCAAGGGCGAGTAGCCCCGTGACGCGGCTGCACCTGGCCGGCGAGACCGCCGCGGACCGGCTGCTCGAGGACGACCCGTTCGCCCTGCTGGTCGGCATGCTGCTGGACCAGCAGGTCCGGATGGAGGCCGCCTTCGCCGGGCCCCGGCGGCTGCTGGACCGGCTTCCCGGCAGCCCGGAGCGGCTGGACCCCGCGGCCGTGGCGGCCATGGAGCGCGACGAGCTCGCCGCCCTGATGGCCCGCCCGCCCGCCGTGCACCGCTACCACGGCAGCATGGCCGGTCGCCTGCACGACCTCGCCGGTGCGGTCGTCGACGGCTACGGCGGGGACACCACGGCGCTGTGGTCCTCGGCCTCGGACGGCGCCGAGCTGCTCCGGCGGCTCAAGGCCCTGCCCGGGTTCGGGGACCAGAAGGCGAAGATCTTCGTCGCGCTGCTCGGCAAGCAGAGGCGCGTCCGGCCGGACGGGTGGCGCGAGGCGGCGGGGGAGTACGGCGAGGACGGCGTGCACCGCTCCGCCGCGGACGTCGTCGACGAGGAGACCCTGGGCCTGGTCCGGGACTTCAAGCAGGCCCGCAAGGCCGCCGCCAAGGGGTCCGGGGCCTCCTGAGACCGCTGGCAGCGCCCGGTCACGACCGGGAACAGCCGCCCCCGGGGGCGCGTTCTCCCAGGTAGGACGACGGCTTCGCCGTCCGCGGGAGGTCGGGCCGGGTGCCGGTGTGCGAGGCGTGCCCCGGGCCTGGGACTACAATGGTAGTCGCTGGGCGTCGCACGCTTGTCTGACGCCGGCCTCTCCATGCCATGAACCAGACATGAACGACGAAGGGCTGTGCGTGTCGTCGGAGCACGAGAAGCGTTCCCTGCAGGACCTCCTGGGCCACCCGGCCCTGGCGGACATCCGGGAGCGTATCGGCAGGGGGTCGGCGGTCACCGCCGGTGACCTGCGACAGGTGGTCGACGACGCGGGGGTCCCCGCCGGCCGCATGAAGGCCGTCATGGCCGACCTGGTCCAGGCCGGGCTGGACATGGGGTCCATCGACCTCAGAGGACTCGTGGCACGGCCGACCGTGGCGGCCGCCCGCACCCGCACCCCAGCAGCCACGGCGACGATCGACGACGGGACGGTGGCGACGATGAGCACGACGACGACCAGCACGACGACCAGCACGGCTGCGGCCGAGAAGCCGGCAGCCAAGGCCACGCCGAGGAAGGCCGCCGTGCGCAAGACCGCGGCCGCCGCCGACGGTGGCGCGAGCGACACCGCCCTGGCCGCCGCCGCCGCCGAGGACCCCACGGTGGCCGCCCCCGTGACGGTCACCACGGTCAAGAAGGCCGCGGCGAAGCCCGCCGCCAAGAAGACGGCCGCCAAGAAGACCGCGGCGCCCGAGACGGCCGCGCAGAAGGCTGCCGCCGCCAAGAAGGCGACCGCCAAGAAGATCGCCGCCAACAAGGCCGCCGCCGCCCCGGTCGAGGGCGACGCGAACGACCCGGCGGACCTGGACGACGACGTCGAGCCCGACCTCAGCGAGGTCGCCGAGGTGGCGGCCTCGGTCGAGGGCGAGGTCGCCGACGTGGTCGCGGACACCGCCGACGGCGACGAGGAGGAGGGGGCCGAGGGCACCGACAAGCCCGCCGCGCCCACCGTCTCCGGCAAGCCCGCCACCGAGTCCTTCGTCATCACCAACAAGGACGACGACGACCCGGCCCCGACGGTCGTGCAGGCCGGCGCCACCGCCGACCCGGTCAAGGACTACCTCAAGCAGATCGGCAAGGTCGCCCTCCTCAACGCCGAGCAGGAGGTCGAGCTCGCCAAGCGCATCGAGGCCGGCCTGTTCGCCGAGGAGCGGATGACGTCCGAGGGCAGCTCCATCGACCCGCGCGCCAAGCGCGAGCTGTGGTGGATCGCCGAGGACGGGCGCCGGGCCAAGAACCACCTGCTCGAGGCCAACCTCCGCCTCGTCGTCAGCCTGGCCAAGCGCTACACCGGCCGCGGCATGCTGTTCCTGGACCTCATCCAGGAGGGCAACCTCGGTCTCATCCGTGCGGTCGAGAAGTTCGACTACACCAAGGGCTACAAGTTCTCGACCTACGCGACGTGGTGGATCCGCCAGGCCATCACCCGCGCCATGGCCGACCAGGCGCGGACCATCCGCATCCCGGTCCACATGGTCGAGGTCATCAACAAGCTGGCCCGCGTGCAGCGGCAGATGCTCCAGGACCTGGGCCGCGAGCCCACCCCGGAGGAGCTGGCCGTCGAGCTGGACATGACGCCCGAGAAGGTCGTCGAGGTCCAGAAGTACGGCCGTGAGCCCATCTCGCTGCACACCCCCCTGGGCGAGGACGGCGACAGCGAGTTCGGCGACCTCATCGAGGACTCCGAGGCCGTGGTGCCCGCCGACGCGGTGAGCTTCACGCTGCTGCAGGAGCAGCTGCACTCGGTCCTGGACACGCTGTCCGAGCGCGAGGCGGGGGTCGTGAGCATGCGCTTCGGCCTCACCGACGGCCAGCCCAAGACCCTGGACGAGATCGGCAAGGTCTACGGCGTCACGCGCGAGCGGATCCGTCAGATCGAGTCCAAGACCATGTCCAAGCTCCGCCACCCGAGCCGGTCCCAGGTGCTGCGCGACTACCTGGACTGACCCGGCAGCACGTCGAGCAGGCCCGTCACCGACCGGTGGCGGGCCTGCTCGCGTCGGGGCCGGCGGCCGGTGCCACCATGGCCGGGCAGGACCGGGGTCCTGGACGAGGGACCGGAGGTGCACCCGTGCGCAGGACCACGCTCGCCGCCGTCTCCTCCGTGCTGCTCGTCGTCGGGGTGCTCGCCGTACGCGGGGGCAGCGCCGCCGGCCAGGAGGACCTCCGGCCCCTCGTTCGGCCGTCGCAGGAGCCGTCGCTGCAGCAGTCGCAGGAGCCACCGCCCGGGGTGCAGCCCGTCGTCCTGGAGCCGGACGGGCTGCCCTGGGCCAGGCTCGGGTCCGACGGCGCGGGTCTGGCGACGGCAGGTGACCGTGGCCTGGCGGTCGAGGGGCAGCCCGGCGGCTGCGTCCCGGCCTGGTCCCCGACGGTCGACGCGAGCGGCCACCCCTGGGAGAGCACCGTCCGGCTGCTGGGCGGCGAGGTGGTCTCCGTCGTCCTCGGCCGCCCGGACCCCACCAGCGCCGCGCTCCCCGGCCTGCGCACCTGGCTGGGTCCGACGCTCGGCTCGCCGCTGTCGGAGGCCGCAGCCCTGCCGGGGGCACGGACGAGCACCGCCCGGCCGGCCGGGACGGACGGTCCCGTCGTGACGACGGTGCTCGTGCCGGGCGCCGGCGCGGGCGCTCCCGAGGTCGTCCTCTCCGACTCCCCCCGGGGGCGGGCCCACGAGGGCGAGGAGCCGGGCCGGACCACGAGGATCGAGGTGCGCCTGCCGGCCGGGCGCGCCTGCTCGACCGACGCCCCGGCCCCACCGTCGCCGCCCGCCGGCGGTACCGAGCCGCCTGGTCCGCGCTGAGGGCTGCCCGACCGCACCCGCGCGTGGCAGCATGCCCGGCAGGGGGGCGAGGCCTGTGCGCACGAGGACGTGGCTGCCGGCGACGGCGGGGGTGCTGCTGCTCCTCGGCGTGCTCACCGCGCGGGGCGGCACCGCCGCGGACGAGGCCGACCTCCGGCCGCCGGCGGCCGAGGCGTCGCCGGCCCCGTCCGAGCCGGCCGGGCCCGAGGTGACCGTCCTCGAGGCGGACGGCGTCCCGACGGCACGGCTCGGGATGGACGTGCACGAGCTCGCGGACGCCGCCGGCGGGCCGGGGTTCGTCGGTCTGGAGGAGGCCCCGCCGGAGGCCTGCCTGCCGGTCTGGGCGACCGGGCCGGACAGCATGCCCGCCTTCGAGACCAGCGCCTGGGTGAGGGACGGCGAGGTGGTCGCGGTGGTCCTGTCCCGCTGGGACACGACGACGCGCGTGGTGGCGGAGCTCGAGACCTGGCTCGGCCCGACGCTGGGCTCCCCGGTCGCCACGGCCTCCGAGCTGCCCGGCGCCCGCACCACGCTGGAGCGCCCCTTCGGCGCGGCGGGGCCGACGGTCACCGTCGTCCACGTGCCCGCCGCCGACGGGGTCGAGGTCGTGTACGCCGACGTGTCGTCCGGCTACCAGCCGGGAGCCGGCGCCGGGGCCGGGCGGATCACCTCGGTCGAGGTCCGCAGCCCGGGCGGGCGGGGGTGCTCGCAGGACGCGCACCCGGTGCAGCCAGAGGGGCGCGACGGCGCCCCGGTGCTGCCGCCGCTCGTCATGGGCCTGGACGGGTTGGACGTCGCCCCGCTCGGCTCGCCCTCCGCCGGGCTGGCGGCGCTCGGGTTCGAGGGCGGGCTGGGCGGCGGCCCGGCGGGCTGCGAGGCCTTCTGGCGGCAGGACGCCGACGGCAGCTGGCTCAGCGTCACCGCGCTGGACGGCGTGGTCGTCAAGGTCGAGGGGGACGGCCCGACTTCCCCGTCGCTCGGCGTGGGGGCGGGCGACAGCCTCAAGGCGGTCCTGCGCGCCTACCCCGGTGCGGTGGGACAGGGGCTCGAGGCAGCGTGGGCGACGTGGGAGACCACCGTCGGCCAGCGCGTGGTCCGGATCGACGTCGGCCTGTCGCAGCGGTACGCGGCCGACGTCGACCTGCCGGTCATGGGGCCGCCGTCGCTGGTGCAATCGGTGTCCGTGCGCGACGTGGCGACGGACCCGAACCGCTTCTGCTGACCCGGCCGCGCCGTGCGACGCTGGGACGTGCCCCGCGCCGCGACACCCGCCCTGGTCGTGCTCGGCGTCGGCGTGCTCGTGGCCGGGGCCGTCCTCGCCCGCCCGGGCACCGCGGCCGACGACGCCGCCGTGGAGGCCACGCGCGCCTCGCTGGAGGCCGTGGCCGACCCGTCCGCGCCCGTGCCGGAGCCGCTGGACCCGCAGGGCGCGGTGGTCGTGCGCGAGGACGGCGTCGACGGCCTCCGCCTGGGGATGGGGACCGCCGAGGTGGTCGCCGCCGGGTTCTCGGTCCAGGAGGAGCCGGTCGGCGGCTGCCGACGGGTGCTGCCGGGGCTGTCGGACACCGGCCCCGGCGACGGGGTGGCCGGCTGGCTCGTCGAGGACCGGCTCGCGTCGGTGACGGTGGACGCCCGCACCGGTGCCGGCTCGTCGTTCCTCGGCCCCGGGGTCGGGGCACGCCTGGACGACCTGGAGGCCCCCGGCCTGCTGCGGGCCACGACGACGGTCCCGGTGCCGTGGCAGGAGGCCTCCGTCACGGTCGACGTCGCCTGGCTGCGCCCCACGCCCAGCGTGCGTGCGGCGTTCGTCGACCTCACCGGGGACGGCCGGGTCGACCACGTGCAGGTGCGCGACGACGCCGCCACGCGGTGCGCGGCCGAGGCCGAGCGGGTCCGGGCCACCGAGGAGGCCGCGCTGCCCGTCCTGGACCTCCAGGGGCGCGGCCCGCTGCGGGTCGGGGCGCCGCTGGCGGAGGCAGCCGGGCTCGTCGCGGTCCAGGACGAGGGGGACAGCGCCAACGGCACCGCCGACGACGGCGGGCCGTCGTGCCGGCTCGCCATGGGCGACGGCGAGCCGGGCCTGCTGTACCTCGTGCTGTCCGACCCCGGCCCCGGCGGGCCGGTCGTCGCCGGCATCACCGTGGACGCCGGCCGCACCGACACGGGCCTGGAGGTCGGCGACCCGCCGCTGGACGTCGCCGACGCCTACCCCGGTCTGACCGCCGCCTACCTGGAGGACCGCTGGGGGCAGGGCCTGTCCGCGGACTGGCAGCTGCCGGGAGGGGTGCTCAGGCTCTGGCCCCGGCGCGAGCAGGTGCCCGTGGTCGACGTCGACGCGGTGCTCGTCGGCCCGCGCGACGTGGTCGGCCTCGTGCAGGTGGGGCCGGGCTGCTGAGCTAGCGCGAGGCGAGGTAGAACGACACGACGTAGGTGACGACGCAGAGCATCCCGCCGGTGAGCTCGATGAGCTGCGAGACGCCGACCGCCACGACCGCCTGCCACGTGGAGCCCAGGGACCGGCCCAGCCCGCCCGCGCGGTAGGACTGCAGCAGGTAGACCGCGCCGACGAAGAACAGCGGCAGGCCGATGACGGGGACGACGAAGAAGCCGACGACGCCCGCCAGGCCGGCGCAGGCGATGACCCAGGTCGGGACGCCCGCGGCGACGAGCCGCTTGCCGGGGACGAGGTACTGCAGGGTGAACGCCGCGGCCCACACCACCAGGCAGAGGGCCAGGCACACCCAGCCGGTGGTGCTGCGCTCGACCAGGGCCCAGACGAGCACGGCGGCGTTGATGAGGCCGAGGCCGGGCAGGACCGGCACGACGATCCCGACCAGGCCGACGAGCATGACGAGCAGGGCGAGGGTGCCCACGAGGACCTCGGTGCTCACGGGCGGGCCTCGCGGGCGGGCGCTGTCATGGCGGTGACCCTAGGCCAGACGACGACGGCACCCCGGCCGGAGCCGGGGTGCCGTCGTGGTGGTGCTGGGAGTGCTGGCGTCGCCGCGGGGCGACGGGGGTGCTCAGCTGGTGGCGGCGTCCTCGGTGAGGCGGACGGTCTCGTCGAGCACGTCGGCGCCCTGCGCCTCGAGGGTGGGGGAGAACTGCCGGCCGTGGTGGCCGCAGAACAGCAGCTCGCCGCCGCCGGGGAGGACAGCCTTGACATATGCCTGGGCGCCGCAGCGGTCGCAGCGGTCGGCGGCGTTGAGGGCCGGAGCCGTCAGGGTCGTCATGATGCGGGTACCGCCTTTCCAGGCTTCGTGGATGCACCTGCGTGAGTGCGGGTCGTGTTCTCGATGACTCTGTTCATGTCGTCCGGTACAACCATGCCCGCCGCCGGGGCGTTCCCGACGGACATCCGTTCCGCTGGCCGCGAAACGTCTGTGGTCTACACCACTGGCCCAGCGTGGCGCCCTGCCTGACCGGTTGCGTCCGGGTGCCCGGTTACCGTGGCGAGGTGTCCACGACTGCCGGCCCTCAGACCCGGGGTACCGCGGGCGACGCCTCGTACACCGCGCGCCACCTGTCGGTCCTCGAGGGCCTCGAGGCGGTCCGCAAGCGCCCCGGCATGTACATCGGCTCGACCGACACGCGCGGCCTGATGCACTGCCTGTGGGAGCTCATCGACAACTCCGTCGACGAGGCGCTGGCCGGCCACGCCACCCGGGTCGAGGTTCTGCTGCACCCGGACGGCTCCGCCGAGGTCCGCGACGACGGGCGCGGCGTACCCGTGGACATCGAGCCCCGCACGGGCCTCACGGGGGTCGAGGTCGTCTACACCAAGCTCCACGCGGGCGGGAAGTTCGGCGGGGCGTCCTACGCGGCCTCCGGCGGCCTGCACGGCGTGGGCGCGAGCGTCGTCAACGCGCTGTCCTCGCGGCTGGACGTCGAGGTGGACCGCGGCGGGCGCACCCACGCCATGAGCTTCCGCCGCGGGGAGCCGGGGGAGTTCGCCGACCCCGCCGGCCCGGACGGGCCCGGTCCGGCGTCGACCTTCTCGCCGTTCGTCGACGGGTCGCGCCTGCGGGTGTCGGGGCGCATGGCCCGGGGCCGCAGCGGCACCCGCGTGCGGTTCTGGCCCGACCCGCAGGTGTTCGTGGCCGGCGCACGGTTCGAGCGCGACGACCTGCTGGCGCGCCTGCGGCAGACCGCGCACATCGTCCCCGGCCTCACGCTCACCCTCGACGACTCCCGCGGGCCGGAGCCGCTGCACGACGAGCTCCGCTTCGACGGGGGCATCGCCGAGTTCGTCGACTACCTGGCCCAGGGCGAGGAGGTCGCCGGCACCTGGCGGCTGCAGGGCAGCGGCACCTTCACCGAGACCGTGCCCGTCCTGGACGCCACGGGCCGGCTGGAGTCCCGCGAGGTCGAGCGCACGTGCGAGGTCGACGTCGCCGTCCGGTGGGGGACCGGCTACGAGACCACGGTCCGCTCCTTCGTCAACGTCGTCGCCACGCCGCACGGCGGCAGCCACCTCGCCGGGTTCGAGCAGGCGCTGCTGAAGACGCTGCGCGGGCAGGTGCAGGCCAACGCCCGCAAGCTCAAGGTCGCCGCCAAGGACGGCTCGGACCGGGTCGAGAAGGACGACGTCCAGGCCGGCCTCACCGCCGTCGTCGCGGTCCGGCTGCCCGAGCCGCAGTTCGAGGGCCAGACCAAGGAGGTCCTCGGCACGCCGGCCGTGCGCGCCATCGTCGCCCGGGTCGTGGAGACCGAGCTCGCCGCCCGGCTCACCAGCGTCCGGCGCGAGGACCGCGGCCATGCAGCGGCGCTGCTGGAGAAGGTCGTCGGCGAGATGCGCGCCCGGGTCGCGGCCCGGGTGCAGCGGGACAACCAGCGGCGCAAGAACGCCCTCGAGTCCAGCTCGCTGCCGGCCAAGCTCAAGGACTGCCGCAGCGGCGACACCGAGCGCAGCGAGCTGTTCATCGTCGAGGGCGACAGCGCCCTGGGCACCGCCATGAGCGCCCGCGACTCCGAGTTCCAGGCGCTGCTGCCGATTCGCGGGAAGATCCTCAACGTCCAGAAGGCGTCGGTGTCGGACATGCTCCGCAACGCCGAGTGCGCCTCGATCATCCAGGTCATCGGGGGCGGGTCGGGCCGCACGTTCGACCTGGACGCCGTCCGGTACGGGCGCATCGTGATCATGACCGACGCCGACGTGGACGGCGCCCACATCCGGACCCTGCTGCTCACGCTGTTCTTCCGCTACATGCGCCCCCTCGTGGACGCCGGCCGGGTGTTCGCGGCCGTCCCGCCCCTGCACCGCCTCGACATCGGTTCCGGCGCCACCAAGGAGGTCGTCTACACGTACTCCGACGCCGAGCTGGCCCGCGTGCTGCGCGAGGCGGCGAAGAAGAACCGGACGGTCAAGCAGCCGGTGCAGCGCTACAAGGGCCTGGGCGAGATGGACGCCGACCAGCTGGCCGAGACGACGATGGACGTGTCGCGGCGGACCCTGCGACGGGTCCGGGTGTCCGACGCCGCGGCCGCCGAGCGCGTCTTCGAGCTGCTCATGGGCTCCGACGTGGCCCCTCGCAAGGACTTCCTCGTCGAGCGCTCCGACGACCTCGACCGCGACCGGATCGACGCCTGAGCCCGTGACGGCACAGCGGCCCCGCCCGCGGTGCTCGCGCCGTGCCCGGTCCGCCTGAGAGGGTGGCGGACGTGGCAGAGCTCCCCGACCCGGTCGCCGGGCTGCGCTTCCGCGCCGCCACCCGTGAGGACGCCCCCGCGGTGCACGCCCTCACCGAGGCGTGCGCCGACGTGGACCGGCAGCAGGAGCGGGAGAGCCTCGCCGACGTCGAGGACCAGCTGAGGACCGAGTGGTGGGACCCGGCCACGGACGGCGCGGTGGCGGAGGACGACGACGGCCGGGTGCTGGCCTACGGCGCCGTGCTCCGCCGCCCGGGACAGGTGCGCACCCGGCAGGCGATGCTCCCGGGGCGGGTCCACCCGGCCGTCCGCGGGCGCGGCGTGGGCCGGGCGCTGCTGGCCTGGCAGGCGGCCCGCGGGGAGGAGCTGCTCGCGGCACCGGCCTCGGCGGACGTGCCGCGGATGCTGCGCGCCTGGGTCGAGGACCACCTCGAGGACCGGGTGAGGCTGCTGCGCGCGGCCGGCTTCACCCCCCGCCGCTTCTCCGCGATCATGGGCCGGGACGGGTCGGTCCCGGTCGCGCCGACCCCGCTGCCGCCGGGGGTGGAGCTGCGCCGGATGTCCGCCGGAACGGCAGGCGCCGCGCTGCAGGAGCGGGTCCGGCAGGCCCACAACGAGGCCTTCGCCGACCACTGGGGCAGCGAGCCCATCGAGGCGGCCGACTGGCGGCGCTACTGCGTCGACGGGCCCGGCTGCCGCCCCGACCTGTCGTTCGCCGCGGTCGACGGCACCGGGGCGGTCGTGGGCTACCTGGTGAGCGGGACCTACGAGCAGGACTGGGAGCCGCAGGGCTACACCGAGGGCTGGACCGACCTGCTCGGCGTCGCGCCGGCGTTCCGGGGGCGCGGGCTGGGTCGGGCGCTGCTCGCCCGCGCCCTGCAGGCCTACCGCGAGGACGGTCTGGAGCGGGCCGGTCTTGGGGTCGACGTCGACAACCCCGGGGCGCTCGCGCTGTACGTCGACCTCGGCTACGTCGAGCGCAGCCGCGAGACCAGCTGGTGCCGGGACGTGCCGGCCGCCTGAGCCGCCGCACCTGACGGCCCCTGGGCGGACGGGTCTCACAGGCCGACGTACACCCCGGGCGCCGGGTCGGGGTCGACCTCGCTGTCCCACAGCACGACGGGGGTGACCGCGGCGCCGCACGACGCGGGCCGGCCGGGCTCCATGACGCTGCGGTGGACGAGCACCCGGAACGTCCGCCCGCCGGAGTGCCGGACGAGCACCCGCCACGACCCGCCGGCCCTGCCGGAGACCGCGTCGACCGGGGTGCTGCCGTCGACGACGACGTCGTCCTGCCCCGCGTTGACGCCCACCACGGCCAGGTGCCGGCGGACGGCGGTCTCGGCGGCCTGCTCGTGCACCGGCCACGTCGACCGGCCCCGGTACCCCTCGAGCACGGTCCGGCCGAGCAGGGTGCCCTCGACCGCGTCGGCCAGGCGGGCCGGGTCCGGCCCGAGCCCGCCGAGCACGGCGCCGGAGGGCAGGACCACCGCGGTGGGCGCGAAGCGGTGCCCGCCCAGGTGGGTGGCCTCCCAGACGTCGGCGCCGACGGCCGCCCGCGAGAACAGCCCGCGCCTCCGGGGCCCGAGCCGCTCCTGCAGCAGGGCCGCGGCGGGCCGGCCCTCGCGGGCGCAGCAGGCGTCCCGGGCGCCGTTGGTGCAGACGAGCAAAGTCGGAGG
>NZ_JBBEOI010000110.1 GCF_037860755.1 Aquipuribacter hungaricus
GAGACGGCCCGGCTGCCCCAGCCGACCGGCCCAGCCCCCGAGCGCCGCCCGCGCAACGCCGCGGAGGTCCGCAGCATGCTGTCCGGCTTCCAGTCCGGGGTGACCCGCGGGCGGGCAGGCGGCGACGGCGACACCGACGGCCACCACGCCGGCGACGCCCCCGGCACCGACCCCGGAGCCGAGCACGGCGGGACCCGCCCCGCGGCCCCCGCCCCCCGTGTCCCGGCCCAGGCCGACGGCACCCACCGACCCCTGACCCGCACCACCGACTCCCGCACCACCGACTGACGGAGGACCCGGACCGTGACCACGATGAGCACCGAAGCGACGAACTTCAGCTGGCTGCTCGACAACTTCGTCCGCAGCGTCCCCGGCGTCTCGCACACCCTCGTGGTGTCGGCCGACGGCCTGCTGATGGCGATGTCGGACCAGCTGGACCGCACCCAGGGCGACCAGCTCTCCGCGATCGTGTCGGGGATCTCGTCCCTCACCCGCGGCGCCGCCCGCCAGCTCGGCGCCGGGGAGGTGCGCCAGGCCATCGTCGAGATGGACACCATGTTCCTGTTCTCGATGGTCGTCTCCGACGGCTCCGTCATCGCCGTGATGGCGGACTCCACCTGCGACGTCGGCCTCATCGGCTACGAGATGGCGCTCCTGGTCAGCCGCACCGAGCAGACCCTCACCCCGCAGCTGGTCGGCGAGATGCGCTCGCGGCTGCCGGTCTCCGGGGCCACCCGGACCCCGGTCGGCTGATCCCCGTGGACGAGCGACGCCGACCCACCCCGCAGGGCGCGGGCCGCCACTCCGACGGCGACGACTTCCACGTCCGCCCGTACGCCCTCACCCGCGGCCGCACCCGGACCGCCGGCAGCGCCCCCCTCCCGCTGGAGGCGCTGGTGCAGGCCGTCGCCGTGCCGGCCGTCTCCGACACCGTGGAGAAGCGCCGCATCCTCGAGCTCTGCGCGGACCGCTTCGAGTCCGTCGCCGAGATCAGCGCCCACCTGCGCCTGCCGGTCGGCGTCGTGCGCGTCGTCGTCGGCGACCTGCAGGAGTCCGGCCAGGTCCGGGTCCACGGCCTCACCGCCGCCACCGCGTCCGGCTCGTCCTCGTCCCCCTCGATCTCGCTGAGCGTCCTGGAGAGTGTTCTCGATGGCATCTCGTCCCTCTGAGCCCGCCGGCACGGCCGTCGCCCCGGCGCCCGTCGTCGCGCCCACCGTCGTCAAGATCGTCGTCGCGGGCGGCTTCGCCGTCGGCAAGACGACGTTCATCGGGTCGATCTCCGACATCGAGCCGCTGTCCACCGAGGCCGCGATGACCGAGCACAGCCTCGGCGTCGACGACGCGGGCGGCGTCAGCGACCGCAAGACCACCACCACGGTGGCCATGGACTTCGGCCGGATCGGCCTGCCGGGCAACCTGTGGCTGTACCTGTTCGGCACCCCCGGGCAGGACCGGTTCCTCTTCATGTGGGACGACCTGGTGCTCGGCGCGATCGGCGCGGTCGTCCTCGTCGACACCGACCGGCTCGAGCAGTGCTTCCCGGCGATCGACTACTTCGAGTCCCGCGGCATCCCGTTCGTCGTGGCGGTCAACTGCTTCGACGGCGTCGCCACGCACCACCTCGACGACGTCCGCGAGGCGCTGCAGGTGCCCGACCACATCCCGCTGCTGTACACCGACGCCCGCTCGCGCGCCGCCACCAAGCACGCGCTCGTCAACGTCGTCCGGCTCGCCATGGAGCGCGCCCGCACCCCCGAGGTCGCCGCCGTCGGCTGAGCCCCGGGGGCGGCACGGTCGTCGGGGCCCACGCGGACGGTGCACAATCCGTCCCGAGGCGAGGAGGCTGACGTGGCGTCGATCGAGGACGTGGCCCGGGCCACCGGGGTCTCGACGGCGACCGTGTCCCGGGCGCTGCGGGGGCTCGCGTCGGTGGCCGAGCCGACCCGTGCCCGCGTGCAGCTGGCCGCCCAGTCGCTGGGCTACGTGCCCTCCGCCGCGGCCGCGAGCCTGGCCAGCGGGCGCACCAAGGCCGTCGGCCTGCTCACCCCGCACGTCTCGCGATGGTTCTTCGCCGTCTGCATCGAGACCGTCGAGGCGGTCCTGCGCACCCACGGCTACGACGTCCTGCTCGTGCAGCTGCCGCCGGGCGGGCGCACCACCCCCGGCCCGTCCCGCACGCTGCCGCCGTCACGGCCCATGCTCAGCGCGGACCTGCTGCGCAAGCGGGTCGACGCCACCATCGTCCTCACCCTGCCGCTCGTGCCCGAGGAGCTCACGGTGCTGCAGGCGCTGGGCCACGAGCTGGTCTACGTCGGCGGGACCGTGCCGGGCCTGCGCTCGGTCGGCATCGACGACGTCGCGGTCGGCCGCTCCGCCACCGAGCACCTGCTGGGGCTCGGCCACACCGACGTCGCCTACGTCGGCGCGTCGCTGAGCCCGGGGGACTGGGCGCCGCCGCAGGAGCGCTACCGCGGCTACCGGCAGGCGATGACCGCCGCCGGCCTGGAGCCCGGGGAGGCGCTCGTCGCCGACCTCACCGTCGCCGACGGCCGGCGCACCGTGCGCGAGCTGCTGCGCCGGGGGACCCTGCCGGGCGCGCTGGTGTGCGCCTGCGACGAGCTGGCGATCGGCGTGCTGCACGAGCTGCGGCAGGCGGGCGTCGACGTGCCCGGGCAGGTGTCGGTCATCGGGGTCGACGACCACCCCCACGCGGAGCTCCACGACCTGACGACGATCTCGCAGCCGGTGGCCGAGCAGGCCGAGACCGCCACCCGCTGGGTGATGGAGGGCCTGCGCCCGGGCGCCCGCGCGGGCGGCACCGAGCCCGCGCCCCGCTCGGAGCGCATGCCGACCCGGCTCGTCCTGCGCCGCTCGACGGGCCCGGCCCAGGCGCGCGCGACCTGAGAGGGCCGGGCCCCGCGGCTCAGCCGTCTGCCGGCCGCCCGGGATGACCCGGTGCGACCCGGGATGCCCCCGCGCAGGCGTGTCGTCACGCTCCGTGTGAGCGCTCCCACCTCCGCGTCCTCGCCGCTCCCTCGCTGGTCACGGCGTTGCAGGATCGTTACGGGCGTGTGACGCGCCGCCCTTGATAAGTGCGTCCTGCAAGCGTTTACATGCTCCTACGTCGAACCAGGCCCACGATGGTGTGGCCGGACGAGAGCCACAACGAGGAGGCACACCCATGCGCAACCGCCTGAACAGGCGTGTCGCAGCCGCGGCCGGCGCCGGGATCAGCATCACGATGCTGCTCGCCGCGTGCGGCGCGGACCAGATCGAGGGATCCGGCGGCAGCGGGGGCGGTGACGCCTCCGGCGGCGCCGGCACCGGCGTCGACGCCGCGGCCGAGATCGACTGCGCGCCGTACGAGGAGTTCGGCGACATCGAGGGCGAAGAGGTGTCGCTGTACACCTCGATCCTCGCCCCCGAGGACCAGCCCTACATCGACGCCTTCCAGCCCTTCACCGAGTGCACCGGCGTCAGCGTCACCTACGAGGGCTCCTCGGAGTTCGAGGCCCAGCTGCTCGTCCGCACCCAGGCCGGCAACCCGCCGGACATCGCGCTGTTCCCGCAGCCGGGCCTGCTCCAGACCATCGTGCGCGACACCGGCACCGTCGTCCCCGCGCCCGACCAGGTCGAGGCCGCCGTCGACGAGTTCTACGGCGAGGACTGGAAGAACTACGGCACGGTCGACGGCGAGTTCTACGCCGCCCCCAACTCCGCGAACGTCAAGTCGTTCGTCTGGTACTCCCCGTCCGCCTTCGAGGAGGCCGGCTACGAGGTCCCCGAGACCTGGGACGAGATGCTCGCGCTCTCCGACCAGATCGTGGCCGACAACCCCGGCGGCGAGATCAAGCCCTGGTGCGCCGGCATCGAGTCCGGTGACGCCACCGGCTGGACCACGACGGACTGGATGGAGGACGTCATGCTCCGCACCGCCGGGCCCGACGTCTACGACCAGTGGGTCAACCACGAGATCCCCTTCAACGACCCGGCCGTGGCCACCGCGCTGGAGACCGTCGGCGGCATCCTCAAGAACGAGGAGTACGTCAACGGCGGCATCGGCGGCGTGCAGTCCATCGCGTCGCAGGCGTTCCAGGAGGCGGGCCTGCCGATCCTCGACGGCTCCTGCTTCATGCACCGCCAGGCCTCGTTCTACGCGGCCAACTGGCCCGACGGCACCGAGGTGGCCGAGGACGGCGACGTCTTCGCGTTCTACCTGCCCCCGATCAACGAGGAGTTCGGCAACCCCGTGCTCGGCGCCGGCGAGTTCGTCGGGGCCTTCTCGGACGAGCCGCACGTCCAGGCGTTCCAGCTGTACATGACGTCCGAGGACTTCATCAACAACCGGGCCGCCGGCGGCCAGTTCATCCCCCCGCACTCCGGGCTGGACGTCGCCAACCTGCAGAACCCGATCGACGAGCTGTCGGCCGAGCTGCTGAACGACGAGGAGGCGACCTTCCGCTTCGACGCCTCCGACCTCATGCCGGGTGCCGTCGGCGCCGGGACCTTCTGGTCGGAGATGACGGCGTGGATCGCCGAGGACAAGGCCGACGCCGAGGTCCTCGACGCCATCGAGGCCTCCTGGCCCGCGTCCTGACCTCCCGCTGACAGGCCCGTGGCGCGTCTCCTCCGGGGGGCGCGCCGCGGGCCTACCAGCAGGGGGGACGCGCGGGTAGCGTCCCCCCGCACCTCGGCCCGGGCCTCGCCCCACGAGGCCGTCCACCATCACGACGAGGAGATGCGCGGACCATGGATCTACTGCTCTCTGCCGACAGCACCGGCGACAAGCTCATCACGATGGTCGCGGCCATCATCCTGTTCGTCGCGGTCATGGGCGTGCTGCTCTTCGCCGTGGACCGGCCCAGGAACGTCCCGTCGTGGCTGGTCTTCCTGGCTTTCGTCGGCCCGGCGGCGCTGCTGCTGCTGTGGGGCCTCATCCGGCCGGCGATCCTCACGATCTACCAGTCGTTCTTCGACCGCCGGGGCGAGACGTTCGTCGGCCTCGACAACTTCGTCGCGCTGGCCACGAGCAACGACCTGCGCTCGGTGCTGGTCAACACCATCATCTGGGTCCTCATCGTCCCCGTCGCCGCCACGTTCCTCGGCCTGCTGTACGCGGTCGTCGTCGACCGCTCGCCGGTCGAGGCCCTGGCCAAGGCGCTCATCTTCCTGCCGATGGCGATCTCGCTCGTCGGCGCCAGCATCATCTGGCGCTTCGTCTACGAGTACAAGGCCGACATCGGCGACATCCAGCAGATCGGCCTGCTCAACCAGATCCTGGTCTGGCTGGGCCAGGAGCCCTACCAGTTCCTGCTCAACGGCCCGTGGAACACGTTCTTCCTCATCGTCGTGTTCATCTGGGTGCAGACCGGCTTCGCCATGACGATCCTGTCCGCGGCCATCAAGGCCATCCCCGACGACGTCACCGAGGCCGCGCGCCTGGACGGCGTCACCGGGATGCAGATGTTCCGCCACATCACCGTCCCCGGCATCCGCCCGGCGCTGGTGGTCGTGCTGACGACCATCGCCATCGGCACGCTCAAGGTCTTCGACATCGTCCGCACCATGACCGGCGGCAACTACGGCACGTCGGTGGTCGCCAACGAGTTCTACACGCAGGCGTTCCGGCAGTCGAACGCCGGCCTCGGCGCAGCCCTGGCGACGATCCTGTTCGTCCTCGTCGTCCCGATCGTCGTCTACAACGTGCGCCAGATGCGCATCTCGGAGGATGTCCGATGAGCACCACCGACCGGGAGCAGGGATTCACGACCAGCGCCGCGAGCGCCCCCGGCGTCAAGGCGGGCGACTTCGTCGACCCGGCCGTGTCGGGCGGCGGCAGCCGCACCGGCACCGTCCCCCGCTCGGCGAAGGCCAAGAAGCGCCTCACCAACCCCGGGGCCTCCCTCATCGCCATCGTCCTGGCGGTGCTGTGGACGATCCCGACGTTCGGCCTCGTGCTGTCGTCGATCCGCCCCGAGATCCAGACCAAGACCACGGGCTGGTGGACCTTCCCCCTGGACCCGCAGGTGACGGTCAACAACTACAACCTGGTGCTGTACGGCGGGCAGAACAACTTCGCCTCGTACTTCATCAACTCCCTCGTCATCACCCTGCCCGCGGTCATCATCCCGATCACGCTCGCGCTGCTGGCGGCCTACGCCTTCGCGTGGATGGACTTCCCGGGCCGCGACGCGCTCTTCGTCGGGGTGTTCGCCCTGCAGATCGTCCCCATCCAGGTGACGCTCATCCCGCTGCTGCGCGACTACAACGACGCCGGGCTGGCCGGGTCGTTCTGGCCCATCTGGCTCTCGCACTCGATCTTCGCCCTGCCCCTGGCGATCTTCCTGCTCCACAACTTCATGAAGGACATCCCCAAGTCCCTCATCGAGGCCGCCCGCGTCGACGGCGCCGGGCACGTGAAGATCTTCTTCCAGGTGCTCATGCCGCTGCTCACGCCGGCCATCGCCGCGTTCGGCGTCTTCCAGTTCCTCTGGGTGTGGAACGACCTGCTCGTCGCCCTGACGTTCGGCTCGCCCGACACCTTCCCGCTCACCGAGCGCCTGGCCAGCCTGGTCGGCTCGCGCGGCTCGGAGTGGCACGTCCTCACCGCCGGCGCCGTGATCTCGATCATCGTGCCGCTCATCGTGTTCCTGTCGCTCCAGCGCTTCTTCGTCCGCGGCCTGCTCGCGGGCAGCGTCAAGGGCTGACAGCGCGCACCAGCACAGCACCAGCACGACGGAGGCCCGGGGCAGACGCCCCGGGCCTCTGTCGTGCCCCCGCAGCCAGGCCCCGTCACGGCTCCCCGCCCCTGTCAAGGGCCTCCGGTTAAGGTCGCCCGTCCTGCTGCCGATCACGTCGAGGTCGTGACCACCGTGGTCACGTCGGATTCTCGATGGAGGCGCCGTGAGCAGCGCGACCGACGGCATGGACGAGATCGTCCAGGAGTTCCTCGTGGAGAGCCACGAGAACCTGGACCAGCTCGACCGCGACTTCGTGGAGCTCGAACAGGCCCCGGGGTCACGCGACCTGCTGGCCAGCGTCTTCCGGACGATCCACACGATCAAGGGCACCAGCGGCTTCCTCGGCTTCGGCAACCTCGAGAAGGTCACGCACGTCGGCGAGAACCTGCTCGCCAAGCTGCGCGACGGCGACCGCGTCCTCGACGGGCCGACCACCGACGTCCTGCTCCAGATGGTCGACGCCGTCCGCGCCGTCCTCACCACCATCGAGGCCACCGGCGTCGACGCGAGCTGCGACGTCAGCGAGGCCGTCGAGGCCGTCCGCGCGGTCCTGGAGACGACGCAGGCCGTCGCCGAGCCCGAGCCGGCCGCCGAGGCCGACGGCCGCGACAGCCTCGGCGAGATCCTCGTCGACTCCGGCGCCGTGAGCCCCGAGCTCGTCGGCGCCGCCCTCGGCGTCCAGGTCGCCGGCGACAGCCGCCACCTGGGCGAGATCCTCGCCGACGCCGAGGTCGTCACCGACGAGGTCCTCGCCGGCGCCCTGGAGAAGCAGTCCAAGAAGCGCTCCGCGGTCGACTCCTCGATCCGCGTCGACGTCGACGTCCTCGAGAACCTCATGCAGCTGGTCGGCGAGCTCGTCCTGTCGCGCAACCAGGTCCTGCAGCTGGCCGCCGACTCCTCCGACGCCGACCTGGTCCGCTCCGCGCACCGGCTCGACCTCATCTCCTCCTCGCTGCAGGAGGCCGTCATGAAGACGCGCATGCAGCCCATGGACTACCTGTGGGCCAAGCTGCCCCGCGTCGTCCGCGACCTGTCCGCGCAGTGCGGCAAGGAGCTGGACCTGGTCATGCACGGCCGGGAGACCGAGCTCGACCGCACCCTGCTCGACGCCGTCAAGGACCCCCTGACGCACCTGGTCCGCAACTCCGTCGACCACGGCATCGAGACCGCCGACGCCCGCGAGGCCGCCGGCAAGCCGCGCCGCGGCACGCTGACCCTGCGGGCGTACCACGAGTCCGGCCAGGTCGTCATGGAGATCTGCGACGACGGCGCCGGGATCGACCCCGCGAAGATCGGCCGCAAGGCCGTCGAGAAGGGGCTCATCACCTCCGACGAGCTCGCCGGCATGAGCCGCCGGGCCGTCCTCGACCTCATCTTCCGCCCCGGCTTCTCCACCGCCGAGGCCGTCACCAACGTCTCCGGCCGCGGCGTCGGCATGGACGTCGTGCGCACGAACATCGAGAAGATCGGCGGCAGCGTCGACCTCACCTCCACGCTCGGCCACGGCACCGTCATGCGCGTCACCATCCCGCTGACCCTGGCGATCATCCCCGCCCTCGTCGTCCGCCAGGGCGAGGAGCGCTACGCCATCCCGCAGGCCAACCTGCTCGAGCTGGTCCGAATGCACCCGGACGACCCGACCAAGGGCGTGGAGTACGTCGCCGGCGTGCCGGTCCACCGCCTGCGCGGGCGCCTGCTGCCCCTGCTCGACCTCGGCGGCCAGCTCGGCTCCACCTCCGAGCACCGCGCCGCGGCGACCATCGCGGTCCTGCGCAGCGACAACAACGAGTTCGGCCTGGTCGTGGACGAGGTCCTCGAGACCCAGGAGATCGTCGTCAAGCCGCTGGGCGCGGCGCTGACCTCGCTGCAGCTGTTCGCCGGCGCGGCGGTCATGGGCGACGGGCGGATCGCGCTCATCCTCGACGTCCTCGGCCTGGCCGGTGCGGGCAACATCCAGCACGCCGCGGCCAGCATCACCTCGAGCATGCAGGACGACCCGTCCCTGCTCGCGGAGACCTCGGCGCTGCGCAGCCTGCTCGTCGTGCGCACCGACGGCGACCGCAACGTCGCCGTCCCCCTGGAGCTCGTCGCCCGCCTCGAGGAGGTGCCGGTCACGGCGCTCGAGCGGGTCGGGTCCAGCACGGTCGTCCAGTACCGCGGCGACCTGCTCCCCGTCGTCGAGGTCGACCAGGGCGGCTGGGGCGGCGGCTACGGCGTCCCCGGCCAGGGCGGCGCGCCCGAGCTCGAGCAGCTGGGCCGCCCGGCGACGGTCACCCTCGTCGTCTACCAGCACCGCGGCGGCCTGGTCGGCCTGCGCGTGAGCGAGATCGTCGACATCGTCGAGGTCCCGCTGGTGCTGTCCCCGATCGGCGCCCGCAGCGGCAGCCTCGGCTCCCTCGTGGTCAACGGCCACATCACCGACGTCCTCGACGTCGCGGCCCTGGCCGCCCCCTTCGGCACCGACCACGCCGGCTACGACGCCGCCACCGACGAGGAGTACTCCCGTGCCCGCTGACCTGCTCACCCCCGCCGGTACCGAGGCCGGCCTCGACGCGGTGCAGTACTGCACCTTCTGGGTGGACGAGCTGTACCTCGGCATCGACGCCCTCACCGTGCAGGAGGTGCTGCGCAACCCGGGCCTGACCCCGGTGCCGCTGGCGCCGCCGGCCGTGCGCGGGCTCATCAACCTGCGCGGGCAGATCGTCACCGCGATCGACCTGGGTGCGCGGCTCGGCCGCACGCCGACGGCCCGGCGGATGAACGTCGTCGTCCGGACCGCCGACGGGTCCGCCAGCCTGCTGGTGGACAAGATCGCCGACGTCGTCCAGGTGCCCCGGTCCGGCCACGAGGCCGTCCCCACCACCCTGACCGGCGTCGCCCGCGACCTGCTGCGCGCCACCTGCCCGCTCGAGGACTCGCTGCTGCTCATCCTCGACGTCGCCCGCGTCACCGCGTTCCGCAAGGACGGCTGACCCGCGCCGCCGAGGCGCGCCGCCGGACCTCGAGTCCCCCGGCCGTCCGCACCACGCCCTGCCCCCACCCCCACACCTGGCACCACCCCATCCCGAGGAGCACCCCGTGAGCACCCCCACCCCCCGACCTGCCGCCCGGGCAGGCGCGCTGGCGAACCTCAGCCTCGCCGGCAAGATCGGCGCGATGGTCGCCGTGGTCGTCCTGACCCTGCTCGCCGTCGCGGTGAGCAACCAGGTCATGAGCAACCAGCGCACCGCCGTCAACGCCGCCTACCGCGAGGACGTCGCAGCGGACGAGCTGCTGCTCCACCTGGCCAACCGCGCCTCGGAGCACAAGTCGACCACCTTCATCGCCGCGCTGTCCGGTGACGCCGTCGCCGGCCGCGAGGGCTTCGCCGAGGACCAGGACACGGTCCAGGCCTACTTCGACGACCTCGAGGCCCTCGAGCTCGCCCCCGAGGTGGACGCCGCCGTCGCGGACCTGCAGAGCGGGTTCGAGGAGTACGAGGCCGCCGTCGACACCGCGCTCGCCGCCGTCGAGGCAGACCCCGACGCCGCCGGCGAGGCGTGGCCGACGGTCGATGCCGCCGAGGACGTCATCGACGAGGCCATGGACGCCACCACGGCCGTCGTCGACGAGTCGGTCGCGACGAAGCTCGCCGAGGCCAAGGACATGGGCGACCTCACCTCGGTCGTGCTGTGGCTCAGCGCCGGCGTCGGCGCCCTGCTCGTCGGCCTGGTCGGCTTCGCCCTGTACCGCCTCACCGCGCCGCCGCTGGCCGCGTCGGTCCGGGCGCTGGAGACCCTCGCCTCGGGCGACCTGCGGGTCAGCGCCGCCACCGGCCGCACCGACGAGGTGGGCCGCATCGGCACCGCCGTCGACAGCCTCGCCGCCCGGCTGCGCGAGTCCCTCGGCCGGGTGCAGGCCAGCGCCGGCGAGCTGCTCGGCTCCGCCGAGCAGATGGGCAGCTCCTCCGCCGAGGTCGCCGCGGCCGCCGACGAGTCCAGCCAGCAGGCCAACGTCGTCGCCGCCGCCGCCGAGCAGGTCACCCGCAACGTGCAGACCGTCGCCGCGGGCGTCGAGGAGATGGGCCAGTCCATCCGCGAGATCGCCCAGAACGCCCAGGAGGCCGCCGCGGTCGCCTCCGACGCGGTCACCGTCGCCGGCCAGGCCAACCAGATCGTCACCCGCCTCGGCGAGTCCAGCCAGCTCATCGGCGAGGTCGTCCGGGTCATCACCTCCATCGCCGAGCAGACCAACCTGCTGGCCCTCAACGCGACCATCGAGGCCGCCCGGGCTGGCGAGGCCGGCAAGGGCTTCGCGGTCGTCGCCACCGAGGTCAAGGAGCTCGCCACCCAGACCGGCAAGGCGACCGAGGACATCGGCAAGCGGGTCACCGCGATCCAGTCCGACTCCTCCGACGTGGTCGTCGCCATCGAGCGCATCGAGGCGACCATCGCCCGGATCAACGACATCCAGACGACCATCGCCTCGGCCGTCGAGGAGCAGACCGCGACGACCAGCGAGATGGGCCGCTCCCTGTCCGAGGCGGCCGCCGGTTCCGCGGAGATCGGCGCCGGGATCGTCGCCGTCGCCGCCGCCGCCGAGCAGTCCTCGGCCCAGGCGCAGACCAGCGCCGACGCCACCCGCGGCCTGTCCACCCTCAGCGAGCAGCTCGACGCCACGGTGCGCCAGTTCACCCTCTGAGCCCACCCGCCGCCCCCCGTCCGGATGAACGCCCCGGGCGGGGGGCGACGTCGTGAGGGTGCGGGGGCGACCATGCAGGGTGCCCTACCGCCTGACCGACGCCAGCGCCCTCGGCCTCGACCTCGCCCGGACCCCGGGCGGCGTCGGGGCCGCCCGCGTCCTGCTGCGCCTGCTCCTGGCCGGGCCGCAGGACGTCCGCACCCCGGTCCGGGCGCGCGCCGACCTCGTCGTGTCCCGCGAGCGGGCCCGCGAGCTGCTCGGGCCCGACGGCCCCACGGTCGTCGACCTCACCGCGGTCGAGGGCGC
>NZ_JBBEOI010000111.1 GCF_037860755.1 Aquipuribacter hungaricus
CGCGTCCGTCGCCGGCGCCGCCGCGTGCCTCGCGCCGCTCCCGCTGCTGCTCGGCGTGATCGGCGGGTGAGCACCGGGCGGACCTGCTGAGCGCGGGCGCGCCCGTCGGGGCGCCCGCGTCGCCGGGACCCGCCGGCCTGCTCCGGCTGGGCGCCCTGGCGCTGCTGTGGGGCAGCAGCTACCTGTGGATCGCCCTGGCGCTGGAGGCGTTCTCGCCGCTGCAGGTGACGGCCGGGCGGCTCGTGCTCGGTGCCGGGCTCCTGGTGGCCGTCGTCGGCGCCGGTCGCGTCCGGCCGCTGCTCGCCGACCGCTCGCTGCTCGGCCCGCTCGTCGTCGCGGCCCTGCTGGCGACGGTCGTGCCGTTCACCCTGTTCGCGCTGGCGCAGCAGAGCATCCCCTCCGGCCGCGCGGGCGCGCTCAACGCCACCACGCCGCTGTGGACGCTCGCCGCGGCCCTGGTCACGCGCTACCAGCGGCGCACCTCGGCGGCCCAGGTCGCGGGGCTGCTCGTCGGCCTGGCCGGGGCGGTGCTCGTGCTCGCCCCCTGGCAGGACCCCGCCGGGACGCTCGTCGGCTCCCTGCTCGCCCTCGCCGGGGCGGCCTCCTACGGCGTCGGCTACGTGCACGTGGCGGCCCGGCTCACCTCGCGCGGGCTGCCGGGGACCGCGCTCGCCGCGTGCCAGCTGCTCGTCGCGACGGCGCTGCTGCTCCCGGGGGTGCCGTGGCTGCTGTCGCGACCGGTCGAGGTCCCGGACGGGGCGGCGCTGCCGTGGGGGGCGGTGGTCGCGCTGGCGGTGCTCGGGCTGGGCGGCACCGGTGCCGCGTACGTGCTGCTGTACCGGCTGGTCCGCGACGACGGGCCGGTCGTCGCGGCCGGGGTGGCGTACCTGCTGCCCGTCGTCGCCCTCGTGCTCGGTGCGCTCCTGCTCGACGAGGCCATCGAGCCGGGGGCGCTGGCCGGTGTGGTGCTCGTGCTCGGCGGTGTCGCGCTCACGCGCCGTCACGGCACCGGCTGACCGGGCCACCGCGAGCCCCGTCGGTACAGGGTCTTCCCGGCCGCGCGGCCCCCGGAGAGCACGGGGCGTGACCGGCTGGCGCGGACAGACCGGGCGGACCGGGCACGACGGACGGTGCGTGCCGGGCGCGGGCCCCTCTCGTCCGTGCGGGGGCTGCCGCCCGGTGCCCGGCGTCACGGGCGGCGACCGGGGCTGGCCCGGGGGCGTGGCCGGCGCCGGACCCCGCTCAGGGTGCCTCCGGCGGACGTCGATCTGTCTGTCATGCCCACCTCCCCGTCCCGTCGTCCTGGTCCGGCTCCCCTGCTGGGGTCCGCCGTCGTCGCCCTCGGCATGCTCCTGGGGGCCTCCGTCACCGCACCCGCCGCGCTCGCCACCACGCCGGTCACCCCGCCGGCCGTCCAGCCCACGGTGCGAATCAACTCCGGCGGCGTCGCCGGCACCTTCGAGGGGGAGTTCTGGCAGGCCGACCGCTGGTTCGTCGGCGGCCGCACCAGCTACAGCGGCGACAGGGTCACCGGGACCACGTCGAGCCCGCTGTTCCAGGCACGCCGCGTCGCCCCCGCGGGCTACGACATCCCGGTCCTGCCCGGTACCTACGACGTCACCGTTCTCAGCGCCGAGACCTACTGGACCGCGGACGGGAAGCGGGTCTTCTCGGCCACGGCCGAGGGACGGCCGCTGGTGTCCGGCCTGGACCTGCACGCCGTCGCCGGCCACGACGTGGCGCACCGCGTGACGGGCCGGGTGGAGGTCCTCGACGGCACCCTCGACCTGGACTTCACCGCCACCGCGGACTCCGCCGTGGTCTCCGGCATCGTCGTGGCCCCGGTCGGCGTGAGCGGCCCGACCGAGCCGGCCGAGCCCGGCCGGGTCGTCAAGCCCGTCCCGACGACCCCCGAGCCCACCTGGGGCGCGCCCGCGCTGGTCGACCCCCTGGTCTGGGTGCCCAGCCCCACCAGCCGCGTCCTCAAGGCCCCGGCCGACCGCGACGTCCTCGTCCGGTGGCCCGCGGGCGAGCTCGACGGCGCCGGCGGCTACCAGATCAACGGCGGCCGCAACGTCGTGAGCATCGGCGGCACCATCAACTACAGCACCCGCCACGTCCTGGGCGTCGGCGGCGAGGCGGACCGCAACCGCTGCCTGTACATCCACGGCAACACCACCGCCCAGGCCCCGCGCACGGTCCACGTCGAGGGTCTCCGCTGCGCCGGCCCGAACATCTGGGAGGGCATCAACATCGACTCCAAGGCCGAGCGCGGCACCCTCACCGTCCAGCTGCGCGACATCGTCATGGACGAGGTCCAGGGGCTGCCCGGTACCGACGGGAGCGGCCACATCGGCGGCGACGCCCTGCAGGCCTGGAACGGGCCGCACCGGCTCCGGATCGACGGCTTCGACGCCCGCAACCTGCACTACCAGGGCCTCGTCCTCCAGCCCTACAGCCACGGCACCGGGGCGCTGGGCCAGTGGGAGCTGCGCGACGTCTACCTCGAGGGCGACTTCGACGGCAGCGCCTACCTGATGTGGCTGTCCGGCGCCCGGACCGGCGCGGGCTCGGTCCCGATCACCGTGCACGACGTCTGGGTGACCCCCTCGCCCGGCAAGACCGCCACCCGCACCCTGTGGGAGCGGGCGACCGACTGGCCCGACGTCACGGTGCTGCCGCCGCTGGCCTGAGCCCCACCCAGGGACGGGACCGCGCAGGACCCCAGGCGCGGCCTCCGTCCTACGACCCCCGAGCACCGCACCGACGACCCCCGGCAGCCCCTGCCGGGGGTCGTCGGCGTCACGGACCCGGCGCCGTGGCCGGACCGAGAGCGACCTTCAGGCGGCCAGCTCCTGGTCGGCGTCCACCGCCGCCGCCCGGCGGGACCACGAGGGGTCGATGCCGAACGCGTCGACGAGCGCCACGGCGTCGGGGCGCAGCTCGGTGCAGAGCCGGTCGACGTGCCGGGTGACGGCCTTGGCGTCGGAGCGGCCGAGCCGGCCGTGGGCGAGGAACCACGACATGTCCTCCTCCAGCCGGGACAGCACGGCCAGGTCGCGCACCCGGGCGAGCAGGTCCGCCGTCGGGCCGGCCGGGCAGGCGCGGACCCGCTCGTCGAGGGCCTCGACCAGCAGCCGGTCGACGTGCGCGCGGCCGAGCACCTGCATGTGGTCCTGCACGGCGGACGCCGCCGCCGCGGGCGTGGCACCGCCCGCGACCGCCGCACGGAGCCGGCGGGCCAGCCCGTCGAGGACGTGCTCCTCCCGCGCGGTGAGCAGCGCCACCTGGCGGGCGGGGTCGAGCACGTCGGTGCGCAGCGGCACGCGCACCCGGTCGCCCGCCCGGGACAGCAGAGAGCGCACCCCGGTGCGGACGGCGCCGAGCCGGCCGCGGGCGCCGGCGGCGTAGCCGGTGAGCAGGTTCTTGGCGACCAGCTGGACGAGCACGGTGTTGTCGCCCTCGAACGTGGTGAACACGTCGGTGTCGGCCCGCAGCTCCGGCAGCCGGGACGTCGTCAGGTAGCCGGCGCCCCCGCACGCCTCGCGCGCGGTCTGCAGCGTGCGCGCGGCCTCCCACGTGGTGGCCGCCTTGACCGCCGCCACGTCGGTCTCCAGCAGCCGGGTCGCGGCCTCGTCGAGCCGGCCGGCGTGGGCCTCCTGCAGCCGGTCGACGAGCCCGGCCTGGACGAACGTCCAGCCGTAGGCGCGGGCGACGGCGGGCAGCAGCCGCCGCCGGTGCGAGGGGTGGTCGAGCAGGCGCACCTCCTCGCCCGTGGCGGGGTCGGTGAACTGGCGCCGGTCCTGGCCGTGCCGCACCGCGACGTCCAGGCCGACCTTCGTCGCGCTCAGGGCGGCGCCGGAGATGCTCAGCCGGCCGCGGACCAGCGCGCCGATCATGGTGAAGAACCGGCGACCGGGGGAGGCGACGGGGCTGGTGTAGGTGCCGTCGGGGGCGACCTGGGCGTAGCGGTCGAGCAGCGCCTCGCGCGGGACCCGGACGTGGTCGAAGCGCAGCCGGCCGTTGTCGACGCCGGCCAGACCGGCCTTGCGCCCGCAGTCCTCGATCGTCACCCCGGGGGCCGGGGCACCGGAGGCGTCGCGGACGGGGACGAGCAGGGCGTGGACGCCGTGCTCCTGCCCGCCGGTGATCAGCTGGGCGAAGACGACGGCCAGCCGGCCGTCGCGCGCCGCGCCGCCGATGTAGTCCTTGGTGGCGCCGGCGTCGGGGGTGTGGACGACGAACTCCTGCGCGGCCGGGTCGTACACCGCCGTGGTGCGCAGCCCCTGGACGTCGGAGCCGTGGCCGGACTCGGTCATGGCGAAGCAGCCGGGCAGCGAGAAGTCCATGATCGAGGGCAGGTAGCGCTCGTGGTGGGCCTGCGTGCCGAGCGCCTGGACGGCACCGCCGAAGAGCCCCCACTGCACGCCGGCCTTGACCGTGAGCGACAGGTCGCCGAGGGCGAGCATCTCGAAGGCCGCCACGGAGGCGCCGACGTCGTCGCCGCCGCCCACGCCCGCGGGGAAGCCGAGCAGCTGGTGCGGGGTGCGGGCGACCTCGTGCATCGCCGCCGCCACCCAGGCCCGGTGCGCCTCGTCGTCGGCGTGCTGGCGGGGGGTGAACCAGCCCGCCGCGTGGGCGAGGCGGATCTCCTCGCGCAGCACGTGGTGACGACCGTCGAGGACGCGCCGCAGCAGCAGCGGATCGGCGCCGGTGGGGGTCGCGGGGTCGCTCACGGTGGCACTCCTCAGGGTTACGCCTGCGTAGGTTACCCAACGGTAACCTACGGACCCGGAGGTGACCAGGAGCGTCCCCGCCGCCGGTCCCGACGCCCCCCGGACGGCCCCTCGGACCGACGCGCTCAGCCGCCGTCGCGCTCCGTGCGGACCTCGTCGACGAGCTCCTCCTCGGGCCGGGGCGGCACGTCCTGGTCCTCCTCGAGCACCGGGGGCGCCACCGGGGCGACCGGGGCGTCCGGCGCCTGCGCGGCGGGGTCGTGGCTGTCCTGCTGCTCGCTCATGGTGGGCTCCTCCGTCGGCGGCCGGACGGTGCGCCCGACCGGGTCGACCGTAGCCGCGGCGACCGGCCGCGCGGCGGCCCGGCCGGACCCCGTCGGCCGGCGTCGGCACAGGACCCGTCAGCCGGCGTCGGCCCAGGACCGTCAGCCGGCGTCGGCCCAGGACCGGACGACGGCGACGTCCAGCGGGAAGTCGGGCGCCGCGTCGTGGGGGTCGCCGAACAGCAGGCGGCCGGCCTCGGCGGCCGTCTCCCGGACGAGCACGGCGACGTCGTCGGCCACCGTCTCCGGCGTGTGCACGAGCACCTCGTCGTGCAGGAACATCACCAGGTGCGGCCGCCCGCCGCCCGCGGCCTGCCCTGCCTGCCACAGCCGGTCGCGCAGCAGGGCCATCCAGCACAGCGCCCACTCCGCGGCCGTCCCCTGGACGACGAAGTTGCGGGTGAACCGCCCCCACGCCCGGCGTGCCTGGCCGGCGGCCTCCTCGGCGCGGTGCTCCTCGCCCGCCGGCTCCGTCCAGGTGCCGGTGGGGGCGGGGGAGCCGCGGCCGAGCAGGGTGCGGACGACCTCGCCGCGCTCGCCCGCACGGGCCGCGTCCTCGACGAGGGCGAACGCGGCGGGGTAGCGGCGTCCCAGCCGCTCGACCATGCGTCCGCTCTCGCCGCGGGTGCCGCCGTACATCGCGCCGATGATCCCGCCCTTGGCCTCGGCGCGGGTGGCCACGGCACCGCTGGCGACCATGCCCTCGTACAAGTCCCGGCCCCGGCCCGCCGCGGCCATCGCCCGGTCCCCGCTCATCCCGGCCAGCACCCGCGGCTCCAGCTGCGCGGCGTCGGCGACCACCAGCCGCCAGCCCTCGTCCGCGACGACGGCGGCCCGCAGCGGGGCGGGCACCATGAGCGCGCCGCCGCCGCGTGCCGACCACCGCCCGGTGACCACGCCGCCGACGAGGAAGTCGGTCCGGAACCGGCCGTCCTGCACCCAGGTGTCCAGCCACTGCCAGCCGTTGGCCGAGAGCAGGCGGGCGAGCTTCTTGTACGCCAGGAGCGGCTCCGCGACGGGGTGGTCGAGGCGCTCGACCGTCCAGGAGCGGGTGTCCTCGACGGGGAGCCCCGCGGCGTGCAGGGCGCCCAGCAGGGCGCCGGGGGAGTCGGGGTTGAGGCCGGGGGCGCCCAGCGCGTCGCGGACCTGCTCGACGAGGCGCTCGAGGACGACCGGCCGGCGGCCCGCGGGAGGGCGGGGGCCGAGCAGCCCGGTGAGCACCTGCGCGTGCACGTCGGCGCGCCAGGGCAGGCCGGCGGAGGTCATCTCCGCCGCGACGAGCGCCCCCGCGGACTCCGCCGCGACGAGCAGGCCGAGGCCGCGGTGGTCGGCGGCGCGCAGCGCGTCCTGCTGCCGGCGGAGCTCGGCGACGGGGTCCAGGCCGAGCAGGTCCTCGCCGTCGAACAGCGCGCCGCCGTCGGGTGCCGCCGCCCGCAGCGCGTCCCAGGCCCCGCTGGTGGCGCCGACGGCGGGGGCGGCGAGGGGGGAGCCGCGCAGCAGGTCGTGGGTCAGGCGCAGGTCCCAGCACCGCGCGACCCGGACCCCCGCGCGCAGCAGGTCCGGGTACCAGCGGGTCGTGCAGTCCCAGGTCCAGCGCGGCCGCGACGGCTCCTGCGCGGCGACCCAGCCCGGCAGGTCGGCGGCGGCCACGTGCGTGGTGGACAGCGTCGCGGAGCCGACCTGCTCCACCACGTCGACCCCGCCGAGCTCGTCGACCCCGTCGTCGGGGCGGCGCACGAGGACGAGGTGGCGAGGGGGCGCCGGGGGGACGGCGTCGACCACCCGCCCATCCTGCCGCCCGGCCCGACGCTGCCGCGGTGCGGGAGGCACCGGGGCCACCCGCGCCCGGCCTACCCCAGGTCCGCGAACGGGCGCAGCTCGATCCGGCCCGAGCGTGCCATCGGGTGCGCGGCGACGACGGCCACCGCCTCGTCCAGGTCCGCGCACTCGAGCACGTCGAAGCCCAGGACCTCGTCGGTCACGGTCTCCGTGGTGCGCGCGGTGACCCCGTCGCGCACCCGGACGGTCGTGGCGGTCCGGGCCGGCTCCAGGACGTCGCCGAGGACCCGCTGGCCGCGGCCGTCGGTCTCCTCGACCCAGGTGTCGATGTCCGGGCCGTCGGACAGGTCGGTGTCGGGCTGGTCGTCACGGGCGACGAACATGATGAAGCGCACGGGTCCTCCTCGGGGCGCGCGGGCCCGTCCGGCCCGTCGGGGGGCAGACCCGTGCACGTGCCACAAGTCATCGCGACGGTGTCGGCGGGGGCGGGAACACGCGCGTGCGGCCGTCGTTGTGCCGTCTCGTGACACGCAGAGCCTCGCTCCCGTCCGACCGCCCGACCCGCCCCCCCGCCCCGCGACCCGCGGCCCCCGCCGAGGGGTCGCGGCAGCCCGGGCAGCCCGGGCAGTTCTCGAACCCCGTCCTGGACGGCGGTCCGAAGGCCGACCACGGCGACCCCTACGTCCTCGAGCACCTCGGGGAGTACTACCTGTTCCACTCCGGCCCCCGCGGGATCGACGCCTACCGCTCCGACGACCTGGTGCGCTGGGAGTGGGCGGGCACCGTCCTCACCGGGGCAGGTGAGGGCCACTGGGCGCAGGTCGAGCTGTGGGCCCCCGAGGTCGTCTACCAGGACGGCCGGTTCGTCATGTACGTCGCGGCGACCTCGCCCGGCGTCGGCCGTGCCTCGGCCGGCAAGGCCCACGGGGCCGACGGCGGTGACGACATGCTCCGCCGCCAGGGCGTGGCCCGGGCCCCCGGCCCGCTCGGCCCCTACGTCTGGGACGACGAGCCGCTCGTGGCCGAGTGGTCCATCGACGCGCACCCGTTCACCGACGACGACGGCAGCCGCTGGCTGTTCTACAACGTCCGCAACGACGACACCCGCCACGCCGACGGCGCCCTCGGCTGCGGCAACGTCGTGGACCGGGTCGGCCCCGACGGGCGGCTGCTCGGCCGGCCCGTCCAGGTGGCCTACCCCAGCCAGGACTGGGAGGCGGGGCCGGGCGGCGAGCAGTACTGGAACGAGGCGCCCTTCACCCTCAAGCGGCGCGGCCGGTACTACCAGATGTACTCCGGCGGCTTCTTCGGCGGCGACGGGTACGCCGTCGGCGTCAGCGTGGCCGACGAGCTGACCGGCCCGTGGGAGAAGACCTCCTCCCAGCCGGTGTTCGTCAGCGGGGAGATCAGCGGGCCCGGCCACCACTGCGTCACCGTCGCCCCGGACGGGGTCACGCCGTACGCGGTCTACCACGGGTACGTCGCCGACGGCTTCGGGCGCAAGGTGCACCTGGACCGGCTCTGGTGGGCCGGTGACGGCCCGCAGGTGGGGCGCGGCCGCCGCCGACCGACCAGCGCGACGCTGGACCGGCAGCCGGTGCCCCCGTCCGCGGTCCACGACCCGGCCGTCGAGGCGTTCGCGCTGCGGGCCTGGGTCCGCGGCGAGCACGTGGACGTCGACGGGCTCCGGGTCGGGCTCGGCGGTCACCACGAGCACCTGCTCGAGGTCGATTCCGACGGCAGCACCATGACCGTCCGCGTGGACGACGCGCTCGTCGCCACCCGCCGCGGGCCGGCCCGCCCGGGGCTCGCGGGGGCGGAGGTGCTGCGCTCCACGGTCCACTCGCACCTGGACGACGACGGCGAGCACGTGCTGGGGACGCCGGCGCGGCGCAGCTGGGCCTGGGGCGGGTCCGGCCCGGTCGAGTGCTCCGTCGCGGTCGCGGGGCGGGCCCGGGTGCAGCTCGGCGAGCAGGTCGTCGACGTGGACGGCGTCGGCTTCGAGCTCGTCACGCTGCGCTCCGGGACGGGGGCCGAGGCCCTGCACGTCGTCGGCCTCGACGGCGGCGCGCGGGTGGCGGACGTCGTCCTCGACGCCCGCTGAGGCACCTGCGGGCCCCCTGGGGGCGGCGGCCGGCCGCCGCCCCCGGGGACCTCAGGACGGGGTCAGCCGCCGGCGACGAAGGCGTCCCGCGCCTCGACCGCGGTGTCCGGGTTGTCGCTGAACAGCCCGTCCACGCCCAGGGACAGGAACAGGGCGTACTCGGCGAACGCGTCGCCGTACGCGGCCGGGTCGGTGCCGCGGCGCAGCTCCGCCGGCAGGAACGTGTTCTCGTTGCGGAACGTGTACGGCACCACCTGCAGGTTGGCGTCGTGCGCGCGCTGCACGAGGTCGGTCGGGGCGGCGAGCGTGCCGGCCGGCGTGCGCGGCACGACCCGGTTCTTGTCCGGGCCGATCCAGTCGGCGTAGGTCGAGACCTCCTTGAGGCCCTCGTCGGTGAGCAGGGCGTCGTAGGTGTCGGTGCGGCCCTCGGCGACCCAGTCGTAGGGGGCGCCGGTGCCGCCCACCAGCTGCACGAGCGGCACGCGGGTCATCCGGCGGAGCTCCTGCAGGTTGCCCGTCTCGAAGGACTGGACGACGACCGCCGAGCGCGGCGAGCGCAGGCCGGCCTGGTGCAGGGAGCGGACCAGGGGCTCCTCCATCGACAGGCCGATGGAGTCGAAGTACGTGGGGTGCTTGGTCTCCGGGGCGACCCCGATGGTCCGGCCCTGGCGGCGGGACTCCTCGCGCACCAGCGCGAGCACCTCGTCGAACGTGGGGACCTCGTAGCGGCCGTCGTACAGGGTGTTCTCCGGGCGCACCTGCGGGATGCGCTCGACCGCCCGCAGGGTCTTGAGCTCGGCGAGCGTGAGGTCCTCGGTGAACCAGCCGGTGAGGCTGATGCCGTCGACGACCTTGGTCGTGCGCCGGTCTGCGAACTCCGGGCGGGTCGCGATGTCGGTCGTCGTGGAGATCTCGTTCTCGTGGCGGGCGACGAGCACCCCGTCCTTGGTGGAGACCAGGTCGGGCTCGACGTAGTCCGCGCCCATCTGCGCGGCCAGCCGGTAGGAGGCGAGCGTGTGCTCCGGGCGGTACCCGCTCGCGCCGCGGTGGCCGAACACCAGCGGGCCCGCGGCGGGCTCCTCCGGGCGGACCGGACGCTCGGGGCGCCCGAGGGTCTCGGCCCCGGCGGGGACGCTGCCCACGAGCAGGGTGGTGAGGGCGACGATCGGGACGGTCATCGGGGCGACGACCCTGGCCAGTGCGCGCACGGTGCTCTCCTCGGGAGGGATCGGCCCCGCCCCACGGGTGCGGGGCGCGGACGGTCCGAGTCAAGGCAGTGACCGGGGAAACACTCAACGCTCCCCGGGTGAACGACGGCTGACGGCTCGGTGCCCGCCAGGGGTCGAACCCAGGGCCAGGGCTGGGCATGCTGGGCCCGTGGACGCCCGCGAGCTGCTGCGCACCGCCTACGGCGACCTGTCCGGGCTGCTGCTCGCGCTCGACGACGACGAGGCCGCCCAGCCCACCGGGTGCGCCGGCTGGGCGGTGCTCGACCTCGCGCAGCACCTCGTCGCCGACGTCCGCCGCGGGCTGGTGGCGCTGGCCACGCCCGCCGACCCGCCGGCGACCAGCGACGCCGTCGGCTACTGGCGGTCGTGGCAGCAGAGCGCCGAGGAGGCGGCGGACGACCGCTGGCGGACCCGGGCCGCCGCCAGCCTGGCCGGCGGGGTCGGCGTGCTCGCGGCCACCTACCGGGAGACGACCGACGCGGTCCTCGTCCTGGCCGGCCGCGTCTCGCCCGGGGCGCTGGTGCGGACCCAGGGGCACGTCCTGCGGGTCGACGCCCTGCTGTCGACGCTCGTCGTCGAGGCCTGCGTGCACCACCTCGACCTCGTCGAGCGGATCGACCGGCCCGGTCCGCGCCGCGGGCCGCTGGGCGAGGTTCGCCGGGTCGTCACCGAGCTCGCCGGCCAGCCGCTGCCGGAGGACTGGGACGACGCGACCGCCGCCCGGCGCGGCACCGGGCGCGAGGCGCTCACCCCCGCCGACCGGCTCGCCCTCGGCACGGTCGTCGACCGCTTCCCCGTCTTCGCCTGACTGCCAGACCGCCTGCCCTGCGCCGTCGGGACGCTCAGGCGAGCGGGCCGAGGACGTCGGCCGGTGCGAGGTCGTCGAGCAGCCCGGCCACGGAGAGGACCCCGAGCAGCTGCTTCTCCTCGTACCGGAAGTGGCTCTCATGATCGCGCCGATGCCGTCGAGGTGCCGCAGCGCCGCCCGGGGCCCGTCGCCGCGGGCGAGCGCGGCCTCCAGCGCGCCGAGCAGCTGCTCGACCATGGCGTGGTCCTGCACCAGGCGGTCCACGACCGGGCGCAGCTCCGGGCGCGCGGCCAGCAGGCGGGGGAACAGCACCCGGTCCTCGGCCCCGTGGTGGCCGCCGAGCGCCCGGCAGAACCCCCAGCAGTACAGCAGCCGGTCGCGCGTGGGCGGGTCGACGTCGCCGCCGCCCTCCAGCTGCTCGCGCGCCAGGTCCACCGCGTCGCGCAGCCGCCGGTGCACCTCCTGCAGCTCCTGCGCCCAGGCGTGCAGGCGCGGCAGGTCGGACGGCACCGGAGGACCGTAGGCGTCCGCGGGCCCCCGGGGAAGGCTTCCGGTGGCGGGACCGGGCGCGCTCTGCCGACCATGGCCTCCCGACCCCCGAGGAGCCCCCATGACCCACCGCCAGACCCCCGCCCGCGCCCTGGTCGCGCTCGCCGCCGCCGCCGCGCTGGTCGCCGCCCCCGTGCTGCCGG
>NZ_JBBEOI010000112.1 GCF_037860755.1 Aquipuribacter hungaricus
GACTTCCCCTGGCCCTCCCCGCCATGACCGTCCCCGCCCTGGCCCCCGCCCCCGAGCGCGGCGGCCAGGGGCCCGCGCCAGTGCGCCGCGAGCGGCCCGATGCCGGGCAGCGTGGTCCCCATCGCCAGCCGGTAGGCGGGCACCCGGTCCCCCGGCGACAGCGCCCCCCACAGCGCCGACACGACGACGACGTGGGCACGGGCGCGCCGCCGGGCGGTCGCGTCCAGGTCGGCCAGGCCCAGGGCGGCGAACAGCACGCCGGAGTAGACCCGCGACATGTCCGTGGCGGGGGCGGTGCGCAGCCGGGTGTTGCGGGCCACCTCGGCGGCCAGGGACGGACCCACGCCGAGCACGCGCATCGCGTCCGGGCCGGCGGACACCGCCGCGAGCGCGTCCAGGACCTGCTCCCGGGCGGCGGTGAGCCCCGGGCGCGAGAGGCCGTGGAGGTCCAGCGGCCGGGCCCCGCGGGGCGCGGGCGTCTTGCCCTCGGAGGGCGGCAGGAGCAGCAGCACGGCGCGAAGGCTAGCCACGGGACGCCGCAGGCCCCGGTCGCGGGTGCGACCGGGGCCTGCGGGTTGCCGTGCTGGGTGGTGCTGGGGTGGTGCTGGGTGGTGCGGGTGGGTCAGGGCAGGAGCACCCGGTCCACCGCGTGGCCGACCTGGACCTGGCCGACGTTGATGTCGGTCCCGCCCGGCACGAGCAGGGCGTCGCGCCCGCCCGCCCGCTGGTCGACGACCGCCACGGTGCCGTCGGCGCGCACGTCGACCGTGAGCGTGGTCCCGGCGGCCGTGGTGAGCTGCTGGCCGTCGAGAGCGAGCACGTCGGCGGCCTCGAGCGTCTGCCCGGGCACGACGTGGCCGAGCAGGACCTGCTCGACTCCGTCGACGCCCAGCCGGTCGAGGTACCGGTTGTAGGCCACGCGCTCCTGGGGCACGCGGCCCCGGAAGATCTCGCCGCCGGTCGCCATGAACGCGGCGTCGGTCGGCAGGAACGCGGTGAGCGCGACCGTCGGGTCGGCCAGGACGGCCACCGGGGACGCCGGGTCCTCGGCGAGGACCGCCGCCACGAGCGCGGCGAGCACGTCGAAGTCGCTGTCGTCGCGGTCGAACGGCCCGGCGACCTCGCCCAGGACGTCGGCGAGGGAGACGTCGGTGCCCAGGGGCGCGACGGTGTCCAGGCCGACGACCGAGGGGTTGTGGTCGCTGGCGCGGTACGCGTCCGGGGACTGCAGCTCCTCCACGCCCGAGCTGTACTGGTAGGCGAACGGCTCGGCCGCGTTGACCTCCCAGATGTCCGCGCCCGTGAGCTTCTGCGCGGCGGCCGCGCTCAGCAGGACGTGGTCGAGGTTGCCGTTGCGCTGGTCGAAGGAGTACGTCGTGTCGGTCAGGGGCTCGAGCACGTCGACGTAGCCGGCGGCGACGAGGACGTCGACCGGGTCCTCGCGGGAGTAGGCGTTGAAGTCGCCGATGAGGAGCACGTCGGGGTCGACCTGCTCGAGCTGGCCGGCGAAGGTCGCGAGGGCCTGGGCCTGCCGCACCCGGTCGCCGTTGAACGAGCCCTGCCCGCCGACGCCGGCGTCGGCGTTGTCGCCCGTGCCGGTGCCGCCCTTGGACTTGAGGTGGTTGCCCACGACGGTGAAGAGGTCGCCGTCCGGGGCCGCGAAGGTCTGCGCGACGGGCTCGCGCGCGTTGCTCCACACCTGCGGGTCGACGGTGCCGCCGGTGAGGGACTCCCCGACCGGGGTGACGACGTCCGAGCGGTAGACGATGGCGTTCTGGATGACGTCCGGGGACTCCCGCACGTAGTCCGGGGTGCGGACGTAGTCCCACGTGCCCGTGGTGTCCGCGGCGTCGACCGCGGCGGTGAGCCGGGCCAGCGCGACGTCCGCGTCCTTGCCGAACGGCACGCCGTACTCGATCTCCTGCAGGGCGACGACGTCGGCACCGAGGCCGACGATGCCGGCGACGATCTTGGCCTCCTGCAGCGCGAGGGCCTCGGCGGTCTCGGCGCCGCGGGCGTCGCTGTCCTCGCTCACCAGGGTGACGAAGTAGTTGAGGACGTTGTAGGCGCCGACCTGCACGTCGCCGCCGACGTCCTCGGCGGTCGGCGTGCGCGGGTTGCCCTCGCCGAGGACCAGCTGGTCGGGCGCGCCCGTGACGGGCTGGAGGCGCCACTGGTTGAAGGAGTACGAGAGGACGTGGCTGCCGAGCTCGACGACGGGGTCGCCGATCCGGACGCTGTCGGTGGGCGTGAGGTACGGCACCGGGCGCACGCCGCTGCGGCTGCTGCCGTCGTCGACGGTGATCTCGCGGGTGCGGTTGTCGGCCTCGACGGCCGCGGCGGCCGGGCCGGGCTCGGCCACGTCGGTCGGCGTGGGCAGGACGCCGCCGGTGGACAGCCGGACCTCGCCGAAGCTCTCCAGGCCGAAGGTCCCGGTGACGACGAGCGGGGCGGTGACGTCGACGAGCATGCTCTCGAGCGGCTCGCGCTGCTCGGGCGTGGAGGGCAGGGGCAGGACCGTCGGGGCGGGCACGGTGGCGCCGCTGCTGCACACGTCGACCGTGGCGGGCCCGCCGCGGTCGGCGCGCAGGTTGCCGACCTGGGTGAGCGTGAACTCCTCGTTGGCGGGTCCGCGGACGGTGACGACGTCGCCGACGGACACCTGCGCCCCGGCCAGTGCCACGAAGATCCCGTCGGAGGTGGCCGGGTCGCTGTCGCCGCCGTCCTGCACGGTGAAGCCGGACAGCCCCGGGGTGTCGGAGGTGACCACGCCGCGCACGGTGACGGTCTGGCCGGCCAGGGGCGTCGCTGCACCGCTGCCCTGGACCGCGCCGACCGCCGTCGTGGCGGTGAGCGCGCACAGGTCGGGCTCCGGCTCAGGGTCGGTGCCCGGGCCGGTGCTGCCGTTGACGGTGCCGAAGCTCGCGGTGGTCGCCACGGTCCAGACGCCGCCGACCTTCTGCAGCGACGAGCCGGCGGGCGAGCTGTTCGTCTGCGCCACCCCGGTGTCCACGCTGGTGCGCCCGGCGGCCGGTCCGTCGGCTGCCGTGGTGACGCCCTCCCAGGACACGAAGTCGACGACGGTCCCGGCCGGGTCGACGAGCGCGACGCCGTCGGCGGTGCCGTTCTGCAGCCCGTCGGCGGGGTACGTCTCGACCCGGACGCCGTCGCCGCTCGCGTCCCCGGCGGGGACGACCCCGCCCAGCGGCTGGGCCGGCGCGGGGCTGCGGTAGACGACGGCCGCGGCGGGGGCCGTGCCGTTGTAGCGGACCAGCGTCCAGCCGGTGAGGTCGGTGCCGGCAGCGGCCTGGACCTCGACGGCCTCACCGGTGTCGGTGCCGGCGTTGTCGTAGTGGATCTCGCTGATGAAGGGGGTGGTGCTGGGTGCCGCGACGGCGGGGGCCACGGTGAGCCCGGCCACCGCCAGGCCGAGCGTCGCGGTGCACCCGATCAGGGCGCGCGCACGGACGGTAGACGTACCTGTCACTGAGGGTCCTCTCGTGGGGGTCTGACCGGGTGACGGTAGGTGGGCCCCCGGACACTTGGGAAGGCCTGGGGGCCGGTCGTCGGGCAGCGTTCGCCCGACGGTCACCTCACGGTCGTCCGAGCACGTCCGCGAGGGAGAAGGTCACCGGCTGCTCGAGCTGGTCGTACGTGCACGAGGCGGGGTCGCGGTCCGGGCGCCAGCGGACGAACTGCGTGGTGTGGCGGAACCGGACGCCCTCCATGTAGTCGTAGCGGACCTCGACGACGCGCTCGGGGCGCAGCGGGACGAACGACAGGTCCTTGCCCGCGTTCCAGCGGCTCGTCTCGTTCTTGCGCGGCGTGCGCTCGCCGTCCTCCTGGGCCGACCAGCTCCAGGGGTGGTCCTCGACCGGGACCACGAGCGCCTGCAGCTCCTCGAACAGCTCGCGGCGGCGGGCCATGGTGAACGCCCCCACCACGCCGACGCTCTGCAGCTGTCCCCGCTCGTCGTGGATGCCGAGCAGCAGCGAGCCGACGGCGCCCTCGCCGGAGGCGTGCACCCGGTACCCCGCGACCACGCAGTCGGCGGTGCGGACGTGCTTGATCTTCGTCATCACGCGCTTGTCGGGCTGGTAGGCCAGGTCCAGCCGCTTGGCGACCAGACCGTCGAGCCCGGCGCCCTCGAACACCTCGAACCAGCGGCGGGCCTCGTCGAGGTCCTGCGTGGCGGGGGTGAGGTGGACGTCGGGGTGGCGCCCGGGCAGCACCTCCTCCAGCAGCCGTCGGCGCTCGAGCAGCGGCGTGGCCATGTGGTCGTCGTCGCCGAGCGCGAGCAGGTCGAAGGCGACGAAGGCGGCCGGCGTCTCCGTGCTCAGCCGCAGCACCCGGCTCGCGGCGGGGTGGACGCGCTGCTGCAGCGCCTCGAAGTCCAGGCGGGTCCCGTCGGCGGTGGCGACCACGATCTCGCCGTCCACCACCGCACGGTCGGGGAACGCCGCGAGGACCGCCTCGACCACCTCGGGGAAGTAGCGGGTGAGCGGCTTCTCGTTCCGGCTGCCGAGGACGACCTCGTCGCCGTCGCGGAACACGACGGCGCGGAAGCCGTCCCACTTGGGCTCGTAGTGCTGCCCGGGCGGGATCTCGGGCGCCGGCTTGGCGAGCATGGGCTTGACCGGGGGCTGGACGGGCAGCTGCACGGGGGCAGTCTGCTCCCCCGCGGCGACGGGCGCGGGCCGGAGGGAGCTGCAGGCCCGCACGGGCCCGCCCCGTCGGGGTGCGGTACCGACCGATGGCGGGCCCGGGTCGCGGCGGGCCAGACTGCCGGCATGGCCTCGCCCGCGGAGATCCTCGACGTCGACGGCACCCCGGTGCGCCTGACCAGCGGGGACCGGGTGGTCTTCCCGGCGCTCGGCGAGGCCGCCGGCACCAAGCGGCACCTCGCCGAGTACTACCGCGCCGTCGCCACCGACCCCAGCGGGGCCGTCCTCACCGCGCTGCGGGACCGCCCGACGCACCTGCAGCGCTTCCCGGACGGGGTGGACGGCGACGAGGTCTACCAGAAGCGGCTCCCGAAGGGCGCCCCGGACTGGGTGCAGACGTGCGGGGTGCGCTTCCCGTCCGGCCGCAGCGCCGAGGTCCTGCGGGTGACCAGCGCCGCCGACGTCGTCTGGGGCGCCCAGATGTCGACGGTGACGTTCCACCCCTGGCACACCCGCTGCGCGGACACCGACCACCCCGACGAGCTGCGGATCGACCTGGACCCGCAGCCGGGCACCGGCTTCGACGACGCGCGGGCTCTCGCCCTGGACGTCGTGCGGCCTGTCCTGGCCGAGCACGGCCTGGTCGGCTACCCCAAGACCAGCGGCGGGCGCGGGATCCACGTCTACGTCCGGGTGCAGCCCACGTGGGACTTCGTCGGCCTGCGCCGGGCGGCCATCGCGCTGGCGCGGGACTGCGAGCGGCGCGCCCCGGACCGGCTCACCACCGCGTGGTGGAAGGAGGAGCGCGGCGAGCGCGTCTTCGTCGACTTCAACCAGAACGCCCGCGACCGCACCATCGCCAGCGCCTACTCCGTGCGCCGGACCCCGCGGGCGACCGTGAGCACGCCGGTGACGTGGGACGAGCTGGTCGACGTCGACCCGGACGACTGCACCATGGCGACCGTGCCCGGCCTGCTGGCGCGCCGCGGCGACCCGATGGCCGGCCTGGACGACGTCGCCCACGACCTGCAGCCGCTGCTCGACCTCGCCGCGCGCGACGAGGCCGACGGGCTCGGCGACCTGCCGTACCCGCCGAGCTACCCCAAGATGCCGGGCGAGCCCAAGCGGGTGCAGCCCAGCAAGGACCGGGACCTCAAGCAGCAGCGGGGCTGACCGGGGCACGACCGGCACGCACGGCGGCGCGCGGGACGGCTCACCCCGGGGTGGGCCATGACCCGTCCGGCGCCGGCGTGCGGGGGGCCTGCCACGGCCCGGGCGCGTGCTGCGGGGGGGCGGTCGCGGCCGGGTACCCGTAGGGGTCCCGAGGCTGGTCCGCCTGTCCCGGAGGCCCCCAGGCACCCGAGGGCAGGGGCGCCTCGTAGACGCTCGGCACGTGCGGCTGCCGGACCGGGGCGGGCGCCCGCACGACGGCGACCACGGTGACCAGCACGGTCAGGACGAGCCCGGCGAGCGAGGCGAGGGCGACATAGCCCGAGGCGCGCGCGAGGGCGGCGTCCTCCGCCGCGACCGCGTCCTCGGTGCCCACGACCTCGTCCGTCGGGGCAGGGCCGCCGAGCGTGCCGTCGAGCACGCCGTCGACGTACGGGTCGTCGGCCGCGAAGGCGTACTCCGGGTCGGCCGAGTCGTACACGACCCCGACCTGGTCGCCCACCTCGGGCAGCTCCCCCCACTCCCAGTCCACGTAGGTGACGACGACCTCGCCGTCCTCGGTGGTCCAGCGCACGTCGACGGTCGGCCAGTCCCAGCTGTCGTCCACGTCGAGCACCTCGGCGGTGGCCGGGGTGTCGAGCGTCTCCAGGTCCCAGCCCTCGAACAGCCCGGGCCCGTCGCCGCCGGGACCGGCGAAGGACATGACCATGGACACCAGCGCGACGAACGCGAGCACCCCGGCCACCACGGCCCCGGCTGCGGTACGGGCGGCGCGGCTCATCGGTCCTCCTCCGGCCCGTGACCTGCGCCGGCCCTCCCGGCGGGCCGGTCGGGCACCGCTCCCACGGTAGGCAGCGGTGACCGGCGGCAGGGCCCGCTCCGTCCGGCGTCACCCTCCCGGCGCTGCCGGCCGGCCAGGGCGGACCGGGCGCCGGTGTCCCCGCCCGCGTGGGGGAGGATGCCCCCATGCAGGGTGCCGCGGTACGCACGACCAACTGGGCCGGCAACATCACGTTCTCCGCCTCGGCCGTCCACCGGCCGACGTCGGTCGCCGAGCTCCAGTCCCTGGTGGCCGGCGCCCGGCGGGTGCGCGCGCTGGGCTCGGGCCACTCCTTCTCCCCCGTCGCCGACACCGACGGCGAGCTGGTGCGCCTGGACGGCCTGCCCCACCTGCTGGAGGTGGACCGGGACGCCGCGACCATCACGGTGAGCGGCGGCGTCACGTACGGCGAGGTGGCCCCCGTGCTGCACGCGGCCGGTCTGGCGCTGCCGAGCATGGGCTCCCTGCCGCACATCAGCGTCGCCGGGGCCAGCGCGACCGGCACCCACGGCTCGGGCGACTCCAACCGCGTGCTCGCGCACTCGGTGGTGGCCCTGCAGCTCGTCACGGCCGACGGCGACCTGCTCGAGGTGACCCGGGAGTCCGACCCCGAGCGGTTCCCCGGCATGGTCGTCGCGCTCGGCAGCCTCGGTGTGGTGACCCGGCTGACGCTCGCCGCGGTCCCCGGCTTCGAGATCGCGCAGGAGGTCCGCGAGAAGCTGCCCCTGCAGGCGCTGCTCGACCAGGTCGACGAGGTGCTGTCCGCGGGCTACAGCGTGAGCGTCTTCACCAGCTGGCAGGACCCGGTCGAGGCGAACGTGTGGATCAAGCGCCTCCCCGACGCGGTCCCGCAGGCGCTGGACTGGCTCGGCAGCAGCGTCGCCGACGGTCCGCGCCACCCGGTCCCCGGCATGCCCGCCGGGTTCAGCACCGAGCAGATGGGCACGCCGGGCCCGTGGCACGAGCGCCTCCCCCACTTCCGGATGGAGTTCACGCCCAGCAGCGGGGACGAGCTGCAGACGGAGTACTTCGTCCCCCGCGAGCACGCCTCCGCGGCGCTGGCCGCGGTGGCGGAGGTGGCGCCGCTCGTCGCCCCCGTCCTGCAGATCGGCGAGCTGCGGACGATCGCCGCCGACGACCTCTGGCTCAGCTCCTGCTACGGGCGCGACACCCTGGCGGTCCACTTCACGTGGGTCCCGGACCTCGACGTCGTCCTGCCTGCCCTCGAGGCCGTCGAGGCGGCGCTGGCACCGTTCGCCCCGCGCCCGCACTGGGGCAAGGTCTTCCGGATGGACCCCGAGGTCGTGGCCTCGCGGTACCCGCGCCTGGACAGCTTCCGCGCGCTGCGCGACGAGATGGACCCGCAGCGCCGCTTCGCCAACGCCTTCGTCGACCGGTACCTCGGGGCCTGAGCCCGTAGCCCGCGCCGGACGACGACGGCCCCCCACCGGGTGGTGGGGGGCCGTCGTCGTGCAGAGGGTCAGGACAGCCGGGCGAGGACCGTGGTCTCGACGGCGGCCAGCACCGAGTCGGTGAGCTTGCCGATGACCGCGAACAGGATGATCGTCACGAGGACGAGCTCGATCTGCCCGTTGCGCTGCGCGTTCTGCAGCTGCCAGCCCAGGCCGCTCGTCGCACCCAGGAGCTCGGCGGCGACGAGGAACAGCCAGGCCTGGTTGAGCCCCAGCCGGGCCCCGGCCAGCAGGGACGGCGCGGCCGACGGCAGGAGCACCGTGGTGACGCGCTGCCGCCACGACAGGCCGTAGGCCTGGGCGACCTCGAGCAGGCCGCGGTCGACCTGGCGGATGCCGGCGACCAGCGTGGCCAGCACGGGGAAGAACGCCCCGATGGCCACGAGGCCGACCTTGTTCTCCTCGCCGATGCCGAACCAGAGGATGAGCACGCTCACCCAGGCCAGCGACGGCACCGCGCGCACCGCGCCCAGCAGCGGCGAGACCAGGCGGTCGGCCGTGCGGCTCAGCGCCACCAGCAGCCCGGTGAGCACCGCGAGCAGCGCCCCGATCCCGAAGCCGAGGAAGACGCGCTGGGCGCTGATGGCGAGGTTCGGCCACAGCCGGCCCGACTCGACGGCGGCTACCAGCTCGGCGCCGAGAGCGGCGGGCGAGGAGAAGCGGGAGGGGTCGAGCACCTCCGCCGTGACCAGCACCTGCCACAGGCCGAGCAGGACCACGGGGAGGACGAGCCCCAGCCCGAGGTCGCGCAGCCCACGCCGGCCCCAGCCGCCCCGGGACCTGGGCGCAGGGCCGCCCGGGCTCGTGGCGCCGTCGCCCGGGGCGGCCCCCGGCTGGACCCAGCCGGACGGCGCGACGCCCTCGACCCCGGCGACCCGTTGCAGGGCCACCTTCTCCGACGTGGACAGGCTCATGGGGTCATCCCTCCGAGGCGGCGGCCTCGACGGCCGCGGTGACGGGCTCGGGTGCGAACAGCTCCTCCAGGGCGGCGTCCGCGTCCTCCTGGCTGGCGACCTGGCCGCCCTGCACGACGATCGGGACGACGCGCGACAGGACGTCGGCCAGCTCCTCGCCGGGGACGGGGTCCACGTCGAAGTTCGTCCGCTCCGTCAGCACCTGCTCGGCGATGGCGGGGTCGATCTCGGCGGCCGCCGCGAGGATCTCGACGGTCTCCTCGGGGTTGTCCTGGATCCACCGGCGGGCGCGCTCGTACTGGGTGAGGACGACCTCGACGGCCTCGGGGCTCTCCTCGAGGAAGTCCTCACGGACGTTGAGGACGCTGTACGACAGACGGTCGGGCTCGCGGACCACGAGCTCGGCGCCGTCGGTGGTGACGGCGTCGGCCATGATCGGGTCCAGCCCGGCCCAGGCGTCGACCTGGCCCTGCTGGAGGGCGAGGCGGCCGTCGGCGTGGGGCAGGTCGACGATCTGGACGTCGTCCACCGAGAGGCCGGCGCTGTCCAGGGTCTGGAGGAGGAAGAAGTACGGGTCGGTCCCGGACAGGGCCGCGATGTTCTTCCCCGCGAGGTCCTCGGCTGAGGCGATGTCGCTGTCGGGACCGACGACGATGGCGCTCCACTCGGGCTGGGCGAGGACGTCGACCGTGCGCAGCGGCGAGCCGTTGGCCCGGGCGAGCAGCGCCGCGGCGCCCGCGGTGGAGTTGAAGTCGACGACGTCGCCGCGCAGGAGCTCGTTGGCGGGCGCGGAACCGGCCGAGAACTCCCAGGTGACGGTCACGTCGTCGCCGACGGCCTCCTCGAGCCAGCCCTGCTCCTTCAGCACGAGGCTCGCCGGGTTGTAGGTGGCCCAGTCCAGGCGGATCTCGTCGACCCCGAGGTCGGCGGGGGCGGCTGCGGCGGAGGCGTCATCGGAGGCGGCGTCGCCGGCCTCCTGCGTCGCGTCGGCGGCGGCCCCGCCGGCAGCACCGGTGGCCTCGTCGGCGGCGGCACCGTCGTCGGAGCCGCAGGCCGTGAGGGTGGTGCCGGCGAGGACGAGGGCGACCAGGGCCAGGGGTGCGCGGTTCATGAGAGGGACTCCACTCCGACGAGCTCGAGAAGACGGGTACGCAGCCGGGCGGCGGCGGCCAGGTGTGCAGGATCTGTGGTGTCGCGGGGACGGCCGAGCGGCACCGGCACCGCGGTGGCGGTACCGGAGCCGGCGGCCCCGAGGACGGTGATGTCGTCGGCGAGGCGGACCGCCTCGTCGACGTCGTGGGTGACCAGGACGACGGTCGTGCCGTCGGCGTGGACGAGCTCGTCGACGAGCGCCTGCATGTTGAGGCGCGTGAGGGCGTCGAGGGCCGCGAAGGGCTCGTCGAGCAGGAGGACGCCGGGGCGGGCGAGCAGGGCGCGCGCGAGCGCCGTGCGCTGTGCCATGCCCCCGCTGACGGCGGCCGGGCGGTAGTCGCCGTACCCGTCGAGGCCGACGCGGGCGAGCAGCTCGTCCACCTCGGCCCGGGACCCGGCCGACGGGTCGTGGCGCCGGCGCCGGGTCGCGCCCAGGGCGATGTTGGCGCGCAGGTCGAGCCACGGCAGCAGGCGCGGCTGCTGGAAGACGACCGCCACCCGCTCGTCACCCTCGACGACGTCGCTGCCGCCGAGGCGCGCCGTGCCGCTGCTGGGACGGGTGAGCCCGGCCAGCACCCGCAGCAGGGTGGACTTGCCGCACCCGGAGGGACCGAGCACGGCGTGCACGGCGCCGGAGGGGACGTGCAGGTCGAGGCCGGCGAGCACGGGCCCGCGGCCGAAGTCGACGGCCACCTGCTGGACGTCCACGGGCAGCGACGTGCCGTGCGCCGCGGACCGGCCCAGGGGGCGTGGGGTCGTGCTGGTCATGGGTGCTCCTGTGCTGGGGCGGGCGCGTGCTCGCGCCGGGGGTACGGCAGCCCGTCCGTCGTCGGACGTGGCGCCGCGGGAGGGCGGGGGGCCTGGCGGTGGCGCCGTCGGGGGACGGCGCGACGGGCTCAGGCCCGGGGCATCAGGACGGTGCGCGACCGGCCCGGCGCGACCGGACGACAGGCAGCCACGGTGCGCCGGCACAGGTCGACGTGCGCCCGTCCGACGAGCACGGGGTTGGGGCCCAGGACTGTGGTCACGGATTCCTCCATCGGTCCTGGCGGAAGCACCCGCACCCGTTGCCGGGGGGTTGCTGCGACGTCGACGAGCCAGGTCTCTCGGTCGCTCTGGATGGCTGGTTGAACTGTAACCGACACGTGTCCGCACTGCGACACGGCCGTCCGAGGGTCGGGACGGTCACGGACGGCCCTGCTCATCACGTCGGCAGCCGTCCGGCGCTACCTGAGCCCCCCGAGTCGGCCGTCCGGTCAGGCCGCAGCGGCGCTCCAGGTCGCACGGCAGACCCGGACAGCCGGCTACCTGCAGACCTCTCGCCCAGAGGCGTCTGGGCACGACGAAAGGGGGTGCCCCTGCCCGTCGTCATCGACGAGCTGGAGCACCCCCTGGAACGCACGACAGGCCGTCCCGGAGAACCCGGGACGGCCTGTCGTCAAAGAATGT
>NZ_JBBEOI010000113.1 GCF_037860755.1 Aquipuribacter hungaricus
ACGCCCGGGTCGAGGCCGAGCTGTACGGCGGCGGGGTCGCGCGGACCGCGGTGGCCGCCGAGCAGGCCGGTGCGCTGCGACCGGGCGACGTGCTCGCCCTCGCGGTGGGTCACGCCTGGTACGCGGCCGCGGCCTGGACCGGGTTGACGGTGCTCGGCCTGCTCGCGCTGCTGCGGCCGGCCGTGCGGGAGCTCGGCGCCCGCCGGCCGGGGGCGGCCGTGTGGCTGGTCGCCGCGGCACCGGCGCAGCTGCTCGTCGGCGCCGCCTACCTGTCGACCCGGCTCGACGACGGCGGCCGGGTCGACCAGCTCGTCTACGGCCGCTACGGCGACCCGCTGTGGTTCGTCCTGGCCCTGGCCGGCGGCGCGGCGCTGCTGTCCCGCCGCTCCCCCGCCCGGCTGCTCGTCGCCGCGCTGGTGGTCACGGCGGTGCTGTCGGCGGCCGCGCTCGTCGTGCTGCGCGCCACCCGCGACCGGGTCGAGGGCTTCGTCCAGCTCAACGTCCCCGGCCTGGAGGCGTGGGCCTGGCGGGTCGACGGACAGTACGCCGTCCCCTGGGCGCCCGCGACGACGCTCGCGCTCGCGGTGCTCGCCGGGTTCCTCCTCGTCGCGCGGGCCACGGCGGGGACCGGGGACGGCGGGACCGGGGTCGGGACAGCAGCCAGGACCGGGGCGGTGTCGACAGCGGGAGCCGCGGCGAGGACCGCGGCGGTCGGCCTGGTCGGCGTCCTCCTGCTCGGCACGGCCCTGGTCGCCGAGGACCGCACCATCGCCCCCCGCGACCTGTGGATCCAGCAGATGTTCGGCGCCCGGGACCTGGTCGAGGCCCACCCCGGCGTGCCGGTCCTCCTGGTGGAGGACCGGCCGCTCCTGCTCAGCGGGAACGCGCTGCAGTGGTGGCTCGCCGACCGGGTCACCCGGCTCGTGCGCACCGGGGAGGCCCTGCCCGCGGGCACGCCGTCCGGGACCCTCGTGGTCGGGCCCGCGGACCTGCCGCCGGCGGCGCCGGGCACCCTGACGCTGCTCGGCGTGGAGCCGAGCGGCAGCTACGCGGTCTGGCAGCTGGACCGCTAGCCGCTCAGGCCTGGTGCGTCGCCGCCGAGCGGTACTCGGTGTAGGTGTACGGGTTGTCCAGCACCTTGGTCTCGGGGACGTCGGGGTTCATCCCCCGCTGCCACTCCTCCTCGCCCATGCCGGAGCGCAGGTGCTCCAGCGTGCCGGCGACGGCGTCCTTGGCCCGCTGCACGTCCACCCCGACCAGGCGGTGCTCGTGCTTGACCACCCGGCCGTCGACGAGCACGGTGTGGACGTCGCCCCGCTGGGCCTGCAGCGCCACGTGCCCGTACGGGTGCAGCACGGGGAACATCACCGGGGACAGGTCGTTCTTGAGCAGGACCACGTCGGCCCGGCGGCCGACCTGGATGCTGCCGACCAGGCCGTCCATGCCCAGCGCCCTGGCCCCGCCGCGGGTCGCCCAGTCCACGACCTCCTCCGCGCGCAGGTGCACGTGGGTGACCGTGCCGCCCTCGCGGTGGGCCTCCATGTGCTCGCGCGACCGGTCGGCGCCGACCGTGCTGCGCATGGCCGAGAACAGGTCGCCGGACATCCACACGCTGGTGTCCATGCTGATCGACACCGGGATGCCGTGCTCGCGCAGCTGCCAGGTGGGGGGGTAGCCCTGGCCGCAGCTCTGCTCGGACTCCGTGGCCACCGACACCGAGCCGCCCGTCGCGGCGATGCGGTGGTAGCTGTCGTGGCCCAGGGTCGCGGCGTGGACGTACACCGTCCGCTCCTCCATGAACCCGCCGTCGTGCATGAGGCGGATGCCGTCGTCGTTGGTCGCCCCCCACACCCCGGCGTGCGTGGTGACAGCCAGGTCCAGGTCGCGGGCCACCTCGAAGGCGGCCCGCTCCGGGAACGCCGGGTCGCCCGTGACGTCGAAGGCCATCTGCAGGCCGAGCATGTCGCTGCGGGGGAACCGCTCGACGAAGGAGCGGAAGTCCGCCGAGGCCGACCACTCCCACGGCGCGGCCTGGATGTTGCCGTAGGCCAGGACGAAGCGGCCGGGCACCGAGCGCAGCGCGTCGACCGCGGCGTCGGCGTGCTCGACCGACTGCAGGCCGTGCGACCAGTCGACCGTGGTCGTCACGCCGGCGTCCAGCGACTCCAGCGCCGACAGCACGTTGCCCGCCGCGACGTCCTGCGGCCGGAACGCCCGGCCGTGCTCGAGGTAGTACCAGACGAAGTACTGCGTGAGGGTCCAGTCGGCCCCGTAGCCGCGCATCGCGGTCTGCCACATGTGCCGGTGCGTGTCGACCATGCCGGGCATGACGATGCCGCCGGTGGCGTCGACCTCCAGCGCGTCCGCGGGCGCGTCCAGGCGGGGGCCGACAGCGGCGACCGCGCCGTCGACGACGAGCACGTCGGCACCGTGGAGCACGGTGCGGGCGTCGTCCATCGTGAGGACGGTGCCCCCGCGCAGGACGACCGGCCGTCCGGGCGTGAGGTCGGCGGGGGTCGTGGGCTGGTCCATCGGACTCCTTCGTCCTGGCGCGGACGCCTGTCCGCACAGTGGGCAACGCTCGGACCCACTGTCCGACCGCCCCGACGGGCTGTCAAGCGGGACTGGACGGGTGCTTGACAGGGCCGTCGGCACCTCGCAGACTTCCCGGACACGCGTCCGCACAGCGGACAGCAGCGTCGACGACGACGGACGGAGGAGCCCCGATGGTCGAGGACGACCCCAGGGTCCCCCCTGCTGCCGGCCCGCTCGACGGCCTGCTGGTGGCCGACTTCTCGCGCATCCTCGCCGGACCGTACGCCTCGATGCTGCTGTCGGACATGGGCGCCCGGGTGGTCAAGGTCGAGGGGCGGGGCGGGGACGACACCCGCACCTGGCTGCCCCCCGTCCGCGGCGAGGTGTCCACGTACTACCTGGCGGTCAACCGCGGCAAGCGGTCGGTCGTGCTGGACCTCAAGGACCCCGACGACCTGGCCGCCGCGCAGGAGCTCGCCCGCCGCGCCGACGTCGTCATCGAGAACTTCAAGCCCGGCGGCCTGGCCCGGTTCGGCCTGGACTTCGCCACCGTCAGCGCCGGCAACCCCCGGGTGGTCTACGCCTCCATCACCGGCTTCGGCTCCGGGGCCGGCGCGGCGCTGCCCGGCTACGACCTCATGGTGCAGGCGATGTCGGGCCTGATGAGCCTCACGGGCGACCCGGACGGCTCCCCCTACCGCGCGGGCATCTCCGTCTTCGACGTCATGAGCGGCATGCAGGCGACCATCGGCGTCCTCGCCGCCCTCGCCTCGCGCGCCGTGACCGGCACCGGCCAGCACGTCGAGGTCAACCTGCTGTCGACCGCCCTGTCGGGCCTGGTCAACCACACGAGCGCCTGGGTGGCCGGCGGCACCGTCCCCTTCCGGATGGGCAACGCCCACCCCAGCCTGTTCCCCTACGAGCCGCTGCCGGTGGCCGACGGCGAGCTCATCGTCATCGCCGGCAACGACGGGCAGTTCGCGAAGCTGTGCGAGGTGCTGGGCGTCCCGGAGCTGCTCGAGGACCCGCGCTTCGCCCACAACCAGGACCGCACCGCCCACCGCGAGGGTCTGCGGCCGCTGCTCGTCGAGCGCCTGATGACCCGGACCCGCGACGAGTGGTTCCGTACCCTGCTCGACGCCGGCGTCCCCTGCGCGCCGATCAACACCGTCGACGAGGGCGTCGCGCTGGCCGAGGAGCTCGGGCTGGAGCCGGTCGTCGTGGTCGGCGAGGGCGACGCGGCCGTCCCCACGGTCCGCAACCCGCTGCGCTTCTCGGCCACCCCCGCCGGGTACGACCTGCCCCCGCCGGCCCTGGACGCCCACGGCGACGCCGTCCGCGCCTGGCTCGCCGGTCCCGCCGACGCCCCGCTGCCCGGAGGACGAGGATGAGCGACACCCCGCCGGCACCGGCGCCGGTCTACCGGACCTCGCTGGGCACCTCCACCGCCGACACCATCTCGCTGCTCGGCCACGACCTCGCCGGCGACCTCATGGGCCACGTCGGGTTCGGCGAGCTCGCGCTGTGGCTGGTCACCGGTGCGCGCCCGCAGCCCGGGGAGGTCGCGGTGTTCGAGGCCGTCCTCGTCGCCCTCGCCGACCACGGCTTCACCCCCACCGCGATCGCCGCCCGGCTGACGTACCTGTCCGCTCCGGACTCCCTGCAGGGCGCGCTCGCCGCGGGGCTGCTCGGCGGCGGGTCCCGGTTCCTGGGCGTCACCGAGGACACCGGGACCTGGCTGGCCGCCGCGCTCGCGGACGCCGGCCCGGACGGCGTGCCCGCCGACGACGACGAGGCCGGCTGGGACGCGCTGGCCCGCGACGGCGTCACGGCGACCCGTGCCGCCGGGCGGTTCGTCCCCGGTCTCGGCCACCCGGTGCACAAGGTGGCCGACCCCCGCACGCCACGCCTGGTCGCCATCGCGACCGAGAACGGCACGCTCGGCCCGCACCTGCGGCTGTTCCAGGCCGTGGGCCGGGTCGCCCCCGAGGTGCTCGGCCGCACCCTGCCGCTCAACGGCGCAGGGGTCTGCGGGGCGACGCTCGCCGACCTCGGGGTGCCGCTGCCCATGCTGCGGGGCGTGGCGCTGCTCGCCCGCGCCGCGGGCCTGCTGGGCCAGCTCGCCGAGGAGCACCGCGACCCCGTCGGCATGGACGTGTACCTGTCGGTCGACCGCAACGCCGTGTACGTCCCCCGCTCCGAGCGCTGAGCGCCCGGGCCACCCCCTCCGACGAAGGAGATCGCATGGCCGAGCTGGTCGCCGTCATCGCCTCGACCCACCACCCGTTCTACTACCGCGCCAGCACGGCGACCGGCGAGGACCGGCCGCCGTTCGCCGACGAGTGGGTGGCCAAGGTCGAGCGCTTCCGCGAGACGCTCACCCGCGCCCGGCCGGACGTCCTGCTCATGGTCGGCAGCGACCACTTCCACCAGCTGTGGCTGGACAACATGCCGCAGTTCCTCGTCGGCCACGCCGAGCAGTACGACGCGAACTGGTACAACGAGGAGCGCGAGTTCGGGCTGCCCCGGATGCGGATGACCGGGGACCGGGACCTGTCCGGCCACCTGCTGCGCGGCGGGCTCGACCTCGGCTTCGACCTGGCGTTCAGCAACGAGCTGCGCCTCGACCATTCCGTGACCTGCCCGATCATCACGCTGCGCCCGGAGAACGACCTGCCGATCGTGCCGGTCTACACGAACATCTTCGCGCCGCCGCTGCCGCAGCCGAAGAGGTTCGTCCAGCTGGGGCAGGCGATCCGGGAGCTCGTCGAGTCCTGGCCGAGCGACAAGCGGGTCGCGGTGATCGGCACCGGCCACCTCAGCCTGGAGCTCGGCGGCCCGCGCCAGTTCGGCCCGACCGGCCCGGACCCCGAGTTCGACCGGAAGGCCGTCGGGTGGATCGCGTCCGGCGACATCGAGAAGACGCTGGCGGAGGTGACGCTGGAGTCGCTGCACGCCCCCGGCAACGCCACCCACGGGTTCATGGACTTCATGCTCATGATGGGCGTGGCCGGCGAGGGCCAGGTCGCCGCGCACGCCGACAGCCTCGACCTGTTCCACACCATGGAGGCCTACTTCACCTGGTACCCCCAGGGCACCCCGGACGGAGGCCCGGCATGAGCAGGTACCTGCTCGACAAGTTCCTCTTCACCGTCGACCGCGACCCCGTGCTCGTCGAGCGCTACCGCGAGGACCCGGCCGGCACCGTCGCGGAGTGGGAGCGGACGACGGCCAACCGGCTGCTGTCGGCCCACGCCGGCGAGGACTCGACGTGGCTGGCGTTCACCGACGAGGAGCGGGCGGCGCTCGTCGCCCACGACTACCCGACGCTGTTCGGGATGGGCGCGCACCCGTTCCTCACGCTCACGCTGTTCATCGCCATGTTCGAGCGCGACCACCCCGAGCCGATGGCCTACCAGCGCGCCTACGCCGAGGCCCTGGCCCACTTCTCGCTGCCCTACCCCGACATCAGCACGTAGCCGTCGCGAGCACCCGACCGCCCACGAGGCCCGGGCGGCTCAGCCCGCGGCGGCCCGGGCGAGCACCTGCGCGACGGTGGCCTCGAGGTCGCCGCGGCGCAGCGCCCCGGTGCTGCGGCCGACCTCGCTGCCGTCAGGGCCGAAGACCACCACGGTGGGGACGCTGCGGACCTGGAGCAGGGCGGCCGTGGCCGGGCTGTCGTCGACGTCGCACACCCCGAACCGCACCGGGCCGTCGTGGGCGGCCGCCACGGCCCGGAACACCGGGGAGAACGTCCGGCACGGCGCGCACCAGGTCGCCGAGAAGTCGACGAAGGTCCAGCCGCCCTCGGTGAACGCCATGAAGTCCGTGTCGGTGACCGTCCGCACCGGGTCCTGCCGAGCCGTCGCCTCGTCCACCGGACCATGCTCGCAGCCGTCAGCGCAGGCGCGCCGGCCACCCCGCTGCGACGATCGGCGCGTGCGTGACCCCCGTGCGTCCGAGCGGTGGGAGCGCGCCACCCACTGGCCCCTCATGGCTGCTGCCGCACTGTTCCTCGTGGCCTACGCCTGGCCCGTGCTGGACCCGCGGCTCCCCGACCGCGCGGTGCTCGCCGCGGAGGTCACGACCTGGGCCGTGTGGGTGGCCTTCCTCGTGGACTACGTCGTCCGGCTGGCGCTGGCCCCGTCCCGCCGGCGCTTCGTCCGCTCGCACCCGCTGGAGCTCGCCGCGGTCGTGCTGCCCCTGGTCCGACCCCTGTCGCTGCTGCGGGTGGTCGCCACGCTGTCGGTGCTCCAGCGCGAGGCCGGGGCCAGCCTGCGCGGCCGGATCGCCACCTATGTCACGGGGGCGACGGCGCTGCTCGTGGTCGTCTCCGCCCTCGCCGTCCTCGAGGCCGAGCGAGAGCACCCGGACGCCCAGATCACGACGTTCCCCGACGCGGTGTGGTGGGCGCTGACGACGGTGAGCAGCGTCGGCTACGGCGACCTGGTGCCGGTCACCGGGGTCGGCAGGCTGGTGGCCGGCGGTCTGATGGTGGCGGGCATCGGCATCCTGGGCGTGGTCACCGCGACGCTCGCCTCCTACCTCGTGGAGCAGGTCTCGGTGCACGACGAGCGCGAGCAGCAGGAGCGCGCCGCCAGCCGCGCCCAGGTCGAGGAGCTCACCCGGCAGGTCGAGCGGCTGGCGGGTCTTCTGGAGGCCCGGGACCTCGGGGCTGCCCCCCCGGGCGGCCGTCCGTCCGGCCGCTGACGGGCGGAGGGACCTTCAGGCCGTGCGCCTGCGCAGCGTCGCGGCACCCCCGGCGAGGGCGGCTGCGGCGAAGGCCACGACGACCAGCAGCGGGCCCGCCAGGTCCCCGCCTGCACCGCCGGCCACCCCGCCCTCCCACCGGGCCACGACCGTCATGGCGTCGACCGCGTGGCTCAGCGGCAGCAGCGACGACAGCTCTCGCAGCCCGTCCGGCAGCGACGCCCGCGGCACGAGCAGCCCGCAGAGCAGCACCTGCGGCAGGACGACGGCGGGCATCATCTGCACCGCCTGCAGCTCGGTCGCGGCGAAGGCGCTCGCCAGCAGGCCGAGCGCCGTGCCGAGCACCGCGTCGACGACCGCCACCAGCAGCAGGGCGGCGACGGGACCCCGGACGTCCAGCCCGAGCAGGCCCACGGCCACGCCGACCGCCAGGACCGCCTGCGCCGTCGCGAGCAGGCCGAAGGCCAGGCCGTAGCCCAGCACGAGGTCGGCCTTGCCGAGGGGCGTGGTGAGCAGCCGCTCCAGCGTGCCGGTCTGCCGCTCCCGCAGGGTCGTCACGCTGGTGAGCAGGAACATGACGACGAACGGGAAGAGGGCCAGCATCGCCGGGCCGACGCGGTCGAACGCCGGGCCGCCCTCGTAGAGCCACGCCATGACCGACAGCAGGGCGGCGGGCAGCACGAGCACCATCGCCAGGGAGCGGCGGTCGCCGCGCACCTGGTGCAGCACCCGTCCCGCCGTGGCGGCGGCGAGCGCGGGCCGCACGAGGCCGCTCATGCCGGCACCGTGTCCTCGACCAGGGCCAGGAAGGCCTCCTCGACGTCGCGGGCACCGGTCCGGGCCAGGAGCTCGTCGTGGCTGCCCTCGGCGAGGACGCGGCCACCACGCAGCAGGACCAGGCGGTCGCAGCGTGCGGCCTCGTCCATCACGTGGCTGGACACCAGCAGCGTGGTCCCGCCCGCCGCGAGCCGGGCGAACAGCGCCCAGAGGTCGCGGCGGAGCACCGGGTCCAGGCCGACCGTCGGTTCGTCGAGGACGAGCAGCTCCGGCTCCGGCAGCAGCACGACCGCCAGACCGACCCGGGAGCGCTGCCCGCCGGACAGCGACCCGGCCCGACGACCGGCGTGCCCGTCCAGGTCCACCTGGTCCAGCACCCGCGCCACGGCCGCCCCCGCAGCCCGGCCCCGCAGGCCGTGCACGGCGGCGGCGTAGCGGAGGTTCTGCGCCACGGACAGGTCGTCGTAGACGCTCGCGCCCTGGGTGAGGTAGCCGACCCGGGACCGCAGCCCAGGGGTCCCGGCCGGACGGCCGAGCACGCGCAGCGACCCCTGCACACCGCGCTGGACCCCTACGACCGCACGCATGAGCGTGGTCTTGCCGCAGCCGCTCGGGCCCAGCAGGCCGAGCACCGCGCCCCGCGGCACGTCGAGGTCGACGTCGGCGAGCGCGTCGGTCCGCCCGCGCCGCACATGCACACCGCGCCCGACCACCGCGTCATTCATCATGTGATGAATGTGCTCCCCGGCCGGCGGACCGGTCAAGACCCTCAGGACGGCGGCGTGCCCGGCAGCGGGGGCAGCGGCCCGAACAGGTAGCGAGCCACCGTGGGGGCGACCTCGGCGACCACGGTCTCGTCGTCGGCCGAGGCCAGCGGCTCCACCCGGACCACGTAGCGGACCATGCCGAGGCCGACGACCTGGGAGGCCACGAGCGCGGCCCGCCGCTCCGGCTCGTCCACCTCGAGCCGCCGCACCAGGGGCAGCAGGAGGCGGCGCAGCACCAGCTCGCGCAGCAGGTCCCGCGCCACCTCCGAGCGCGCGACCGAGGCGACGACCGCACGCAGCGCGCCCCGCCCGTCCAGCCGGCCCCACACCAGCAGCACGGTCCGCACCAGGGTCTCCGCGGCGTCCTCGCGCGTCACCCCGGACAGGGAGCGGGCGGCCAGGGGCAGGTACTGCGCCGTGACGACGCTCTCGGTGAACAGCTCCTCCTTGGAGGAGAAGTAGTGGTGCACGAGCGCCGGGTCGACGCCCGCCCGCCGGGCCACGCCGCGCATGGAGGTCCCGTCCAGGCCGTGCTCGGCGAACTCCGCCGAGGCCGCGGCGAGCAGCTCGCCGCGGGTGTCGGCACCGGCTGCCCGGCGGCCACGGGGGCGGGGCGGGGGCGGCCCCTCCCCGTCGGCCTGCCCCCGTCGGACCACGCCCGCCTCAGGCGTCGATGACGACCGGGATGACCATGGGGCTGCGGCGGTGCTTGCGGTGCGCCCAGGTCCCGACGGCCCGGGCGATGAGCGCCTCGAGCTGCTGGGAGTCCCCGACGCCCTCGGCGGCGGCCTTGGACAGCGCCTTCTCCACCGCGGCGACCGCGCCGTCGAACGTGGTCGCGTCCTGGGCGAAGCCGCGGGCGATGAAGTCGGGCGTCTCGGTGAGGGCGCCGGAGTCGGCGTCGACGAGGGCGACGACGGTGATGACGCCCTCCTCGGCCAGGGTGCGGCGGTCCTTGAGCGAGGCCTCGGTGATGCTGCCGACGCTCATGCCGTCGACGAAGACGTAGCCCGCGCGGACCTTGCCGACGACCTTGGGCACGCCCGCGACGAGGTCGACGACGAAGCCGTCCTCGGCGATGACGACGCGCTCGGGCGGCACGCCGGTGGCGATCGCCAGGTCGGCGTTGGCGCGCAGGTGCCGCCACTCGCCGTGGACCGGCATGACGCCGCGCGGCTTGATGATGTTGTAGCAGTAGACGAGCTCGCCGGCGGCGGCGTGCCCGGACACGTGGACCTTGGCGTTGCCCTTGTGCACGACGTTCGCGCCCCAGCGGACCAGGCCGTTGATGACCCGGTAGATGGCGTTCTCGTTGCCGGGGATGAGCGAGCTGGCCAGCAGGACGGTGTCACCCTCGCCGATCCGGATGACGTGGTCGCGCGTGGCCATCCGCGACAGCGCCGCCATCGGCTCGCCCTGAGAGCCGGTGCAGACGAGCGCGACCTTGGAGTCGGGCATCTTCTCGATCTGCTTGAGGTCGACGACCAGGCCCTGCGGGACCGTGAGGTACCCCAGCTCCTGAGCGATGGTCATGTTGCGGACCATGGAGCGGCCGACGAAGGCGACCTTGCGGCCGTGCGCGTGGGCCGCGTCGAGCACCTGCTGGATCCGGTGCACGTGGCTGGCGAAGCTGGAGACGATGACGCGCCGGGGGGCGGTGCGGAACACCTTCTCGATCGCGGGGTTGAGCTCGCTCTCGGAGAACAGGAAGCCGGGGACCTCGGCGTTGGTGGAGTCGACGAGGAACAGGTCGACGCCCTCCTCGCCCAGGCGGGCGAACGCGCGCAGGTCGGTGGTGCGCCCGTCGAGCGGGAACTGGTCCATCTTGAAGTCGCCGGTGTGCAGCACGAGGCCGGCCGTGGTGCGGATCGCGACGGCGAGCCCGTCGGGGATGGAGTGGTTGACCGCGACGAACTCCAGGTCGAACGGGCCGAACGGCAGCCGCTGGCCCTCCTTGACCTCCCGCGTCACCGGGGTGATGCGGTGCTCCTTGAGCTTGGCGCTGATGAAGGCCAGCGTCAGGCGGGAGGCGATGACGGGGATGTCCGCCCGCTCCTTGAGCAGGTACGGCACGCCCCCGATGTGGTCCTCGTGCCCGTGGGTCAGCACGATGCCGACGATGTCGGCCAGCCGGTCCCGGATGTACGTGAAGTCGGGGAGGATCACGTCGACGCCGGGCTGGTGCTCCTCGGGGAACAGCACCCCGCAGTCGACGACGAGCAGCTTGCCGTCCTGCTCGAAGACGGTCATGTTGCGGCCGATCTCGCCGAGGCCGCCGAGCGCGACGATGCGCATGGCGCCCCTCGGCAGCGGGGGCGGCGAGCTGAGCTCCGGCGACGGGTGGCTCATGGTGGGGCTCCTTCTGGTGGTCCGGACGCTGGTCGCCCGGGGTGGTGCCCGCCGCTCGCGGAGGCCGCCGCCCGTGGGGCAGGGCCCGCTCGTCGTGCCGCGGGGTGGTGCAGGTCTGCGGGCCACCCTAGCCGCCGGGGGCCGCCCGCCCCCCGGCGGCGCTCAGCCCAGCAGGTCCGCGACCGGCCGCAGCGCGGTGACCAGGCCCGGCAGCCGCGCCGCGACCTCGCGGTGGGCGGCGACCAGCGCCGGGTCCGGCTG
>NZ_JBBEOI010000114.1 GCF_037860755.1 Aquipuribacter hungaricus
GGACCCCGCCGCGCCGGGCGGTCCCGCCGCGCCCGGTGACCCGGTCGACGGCGTGCCCGCGGCCCCGGTCGCTCCCGCGGCGCCGGTCGACCCCTCCGCGCCGGTCGCCCCTGCTGCGCCCCCGGCCGAGGACATGAGCGGCCACGACCATGGTCCGCTGCAGGTGTCGGTCCTGGTCGACGCCGATCGGCTCCACCTGGGCGCGCCCGTGACGGCCGGGGTGCCGGTCACCGTCTACAGCACCAGCCCGGACGCCGTGGAGCTGCGCGCCGACGACGGCAGCTTCGTCGCCACGGTGCCGTCCCGGACGTTCATCACCTTCCCCGCCCCGGACTGGCCCGGTGCCTACCGCTTCGGCGACCCCGACGACGTCAGGTACCGCGACGTCCTCCAGGTCCTGCCCGCCCCGTGACCCCGCCGGCAGCCGCGCCGGTCGACGATGACTGCGCGGCCGCCCGCACCGCCGCCACGGGGCCGCGCGGCGGTCGATGATGACTGCGCGGCCGCCCGCACCGCCGCCACGGGCGTCTGGGCGATCGATGACGACTGCGCGGACGCTCGCACCGCCGCCACGGGCGTCCGGGCGATCGACGATGACTGCGCGGACGCCCGTCCCGTGCCCGGGTGTGACGTTCCCGGGCCGGCCCCTCCCCGGACGGTGCGCCGGGCGGGCCCGTGGTGGGATGGCCTCTCAGCGAGGACGAGCCTGGAGGGCACGTGAGCGAGGGCATGCAGGTCTGCGGGGTCGACGAGATCCCCAGCGGCGAGGCGCGGCTGGTCGGTCGCGCGGTGGTCGGCACGGGCGACGACATCGCTGTGTTCAACGACGAGGGCAGCTTCCACGCCCTCGACGACACGTGCACGCACGCGCTGGCGTCGCTGTCGGAGGGTTGGGTGGAGGACGGCACGGTCGAGTGCCCGCTGCACGCGGCCCGGTTCTCCCTCACCACGGGCGAGGCGCTGTCGCTCCCCGCGACGAAGACCGCGCGCTGCCACCGTGTCGAGGTCCGGGACGGCCAGGTGTGGCTCTTCCCCGGCGAGGCCCCGCAGGCGTGACCCCCCGGTGATCACCACGGACGGCCGGGTCGTGGTCGTCGGTGGCGGGGTGGCCGGGCTCAGCGCCGCCGTCGAGCTCCGGCGCCTCGGCCACCGCGGGCCGCTCGTCCTGCTCGACCGGCTGGACGCGCTCCACGACCGGCCGCCGCTGAGCAAGGCGTTCCTGCGCGACGAGGTCGAGGTCGAGGACCTGTCGCCCTACCCCCACGAGCTGCTGCGAGACCAGGGCGTCGACGTCCGCACGGGCAGCGCCGCCGTCCGGCTCGACCCGGGTGACGACCAGGTGCCCGCCGCGGTGACGCTCGCGGACGGGACGGTCCTCACGGCCGATGCCGTCGTCCTCGCCGAGGGCGGCCGGGCGGCCCGGCCGCCGGTGCCGGGCGTGGAGCTGGCGCTGGCGCTGCGGACGCTCGACGACGCCCGGGCCCTGCGGCCGCACCTCCTGCCGGGCCGGCGGCTCGTCGTCCTCGGCGCGGGGCTGGTGGGTGCCGAGGTCGCGGCCACCGCGGTGGGGCTCGGCGTCGAGGTCACGCTCGTCGACCCCGACCCGCTGCCCGTGGCCGGGGCCGTCGGCGCGGACGTCGCCCGCGTGCTCGCCGCCGACCACGTCCGCTACGGCGTGCGCCTGGTGACCGCCGCCGCCGTCCGGCTGTCCGACGGCGCGCCCGCGGGCACGGCTGCGGCCTCGGGCGAAGATGCGTCCGAGGGCACGGCTGCGTCCGAGGGCACGGTGGCGTCCGAGGGCACGGCTGCAGCCGGGGCCGAGGACGGGCTCGCCGACGAGCGCGACGACCGGCGCCCGGTGCTGGTCGAGCTGTCCGACGGCTCGGCGCTCGAGGCGGACGTGGTGCTCGTCGCGACCGGTATGCGCCCCGTCGACGACCTCGCCACCGGCGCCGGGCTCGAGGTGGCGCCGGGCGGCGGCACCCTGGTCGACGGTGCGCAGCGGACCTCGGCGCCGCGGGTGCTCGCGGTCGGCGACGGTACCTGCCGACGGCGGCCGGACGGTGGCCCGGGGGCGCCGGCCGGCCACTGGGACGCCGCCCGACTGGACGGCCTGGCCGCCGCGGTCGTGCTGCTCGGCCAGGAGCCGCCCGCCCGCGGCGCGCCCTGGTTCTGGAGCGACCGGCACGGACGGCACGTCGAGGTGGTCGGCACCGTGGCCGTCGTCGAGGAGCCGGGGTCCCGGACCGTCGTCCGCGGGGAGCCCGGCCCCGGCCCGTTCGCGGTCCTCGCCTGGCGCGACGGCGTGCTCGCCGGGGCGGTCGCCGTCGACGACGCGCTCACCGCCCGGGCGGCCCGCCGGCTCGTGGACCGCGGTGTCCGCGTCGACCCGGACGCGCTCGCCGACCCCGCGACCGACCTGCGCCGCCTCGTCCGCGGCTGAGCCGGGCGGTCAGCCGCTCGGCCCGAACCGTTCCACGCGCACGTCGGCGGCAGGCACGCCGAGGTCGACGACCAGGCGGCTCGCGTGCTCGGCGAAGGCCGACGAGCCGCACACGAACACCTGCTGCCCGGTCCGCAGCAGCGGCTCCAGGTCGGCCGCGACAAGGCGGCCGGGCTCGCGACCGGCGGGCGAGCGCTCCTGCGACAGGGCCACCACCTGGCAGCCGCCCACGAGCTCGTCGGCGTAGGGCAGCCGCTCGAGCGTGCGGGCGGCGGCCACCAGGCAGACCCGGTCCGGGTGCCCGGTGCTGCCGGCGTGGCGGAGCATCGACACCAGCGGCACGACCCCGCTCCCGCCGCCCACCGCGAGCGCGGGGCGCACCCCGTCCCAGACGAACCAGCCCCCGACCGGGCCGCGGACCTCGAGCTCGTCGCCCACCTCGACGACGTCGCCCAGGTAGCCCGACACCTCGCCGTCGACGAGCCGCTCGACGTACAGCTCGACCAGGGGGTCCGCCGGGTCCGAGGCCACCGAGTACGAGCGGGACGCGGTGTACCCGTCGTCCGCGCGCAGCCGGACGACGACGTGCTGCCCCGGCAGCCGGGGGCCCATCCCGTCGACGGCGAGCCGCAGCACCACCGCCCCGCCGGCGTGGTGACGGACCTCCCGCACCACGCCGGTCGCCCAGCTGGTCGGCGCCGTGAGGCTCCCGGACCCGGCCGGCCCGGCCGGTCCCGCGGACGCGGACGTCCCCGTCACGTCAGTCGCCCTGGTAGCGCTGCTCGAGCCACGGGTCGCCGCGGTCGTGGTAGCCGTTGCGCTCCCAGAAGCCGGGCTCGTCGCGGTCGAGCACGGTCAGGCGCGTGACCCACTTCGCGCTCTTCCAGAAGTACAGGTGCGGGACGAGCAGGCGCACCGGGCCGCCGTGCTCGACCGGCAGCGGGCGCCCCTCGTGCTCCCACACCACCCACGCCCTGCCCCCCGTCAGGTCCGCGAGCGGGAGGTTGGTCGTGTAGCCGGTCGTCGACGTCGCCAGCACGAACGCCGCGCCCGGGCCGGGTCCCGCCGCCTCGAGCAGGACGTCGACGCTGACCCCGCGGAACGAGGTCCCGAGCTTGGACCACGTCGTCACGCAGTGGATGTCGCCGGACCACGTGGTCGTGGGCAGCGCCCGGAGCTCGTCCCAGGTCCAGCTGGCCAGCCGCCCGACCAGGCCGTCGACGGTCATCGTCCACCGCGAGAGGTCGACCGACGGCGTCACCTCCGCGGTGAGCACGGGCCAGCCGCTGCCGGTGTCGTGCTGACCGGGGGGCAGCCGCGGGTCCGCGCTGCGGCCCCGGCCGGTGAAGCCTCGTGTGCCTGCCACGCGGACACCCTGCACGACCCGGCCGCGGCAGGGCCAGGGGCGCGCGGTCAGACGGGCAGGACGGCGGCGCGCTCGATCCGCTCGAGCGCGTCGGACACCTCGTCGGCCAGGTAGCGGCAGGCCCGCACCTCGCGGTCCGACCACGACCGGGTCGCGCGGCTGTACACCTCGAGGAGCCCGTGGGGGCGGCCGTCGCTGAGCAGCGGCACCGCGAGCACCGACCGGAAGCCGACCTCGCGCAGCTGGCGCAGCTCGGCGGGGTCGCCGTCGGGGTCGTCGGCGCGCACCGCGAGGACGTGCCCGCCCGTCAGGCAGGCCGCCGTCGCCGGGTAGTCGGCGAGCACCCAGCGGTGCTGGTTCGTCGTCCACGCGGGCCGGTCGACCTGCACGAGCGCGTCGCCGTCCAGCAGGGACAGCGTGAGGTCGTCCGCCTGCAGCGCCGCCAGCGCCCGCTGCGCGGCCTGGGCGACGTCGAAGACGGTCGAGGCGCGGTCCAGGTGGGCCCGGAGCCGGTCCATGTCGCCGGGGGTGACGTCCCCGATCCCGCCGCAGGCCTCGGCGGCGGCCCTGCTCACCGGGGGCGAGCCGACCGCGGGCCTGCCGACGAACCAGCCCTGCCCCAGGTGGACGCCGAGCTCCACGAGCGCGCGGAGCTCCTCGACGCTCTCGATCCCCTCGGCGCAGAGCACCGAGCCGGTCTGGCGGCAGAACGAGACGAGCGCCTCGACCATCGCGCGCTTCTCGGGGTGCTCGTGCACGGCGTGCACGAGCTCCCGGTCGAGCTTGACGATCTCCGGTCGCAGCCGCACCAGCCGACGCAGGCCGTCGTAGCCGGCGCCGGTGTCGTCCATGGCGACCCGGGCCCCGCGGGCGCGCAGCCGCTCCAGCAGCCGCGACAGCTCCGTGAGGTCGAGCCGCGAGTCCTCGGTGACCTCCACGACGAGCCCGGACAGGTCGCCGGCCAGGGCCTCCTGCACGGTCGGGCTGCCCAGGACGGACGGGCTGACGTTGAGGGTGAGGTAGGTGCCGGTGGCGGGGTCGTGCTCGGCACGCGCCCGCGTGATCGCCCGGGCCTCGAGCGCCGGGGCGCTGCCGCCGGCGCGCGCCAGGGCGAACCACTCGCCGACCTCTCGGTGGCCGCGCCCGGGGAAGCGGGACAGCGCCTCGTGGCCGACGAGCACGCCCGAGGACAGCTGGCAGATGGGCTGGGTGACGACGAGCATCCCGTCGGGGTCGGCGAGGACCTCGTGGACCTCGGCGGCCGCCGTGCGCGGGTCGGACCGGGAGGTGCGCTCGTCGAAGGCCTGCACCCGGCCGCGGCCGTCGGCCTTGGCCCGGTACATGGCGAGGTCGGCCTCGTGGAGCAGGGTCTCCAGGGACACGGTGCCCGTGCCCACGGAGCTGCCGCCGCTGACGGTGGTGGTGACGGAGCGCCCGCACAGGACGAGCGCCCCGGACATGGCGTCGGCCATCCGCTGCAGCACGGCCTCGACCGTGGCCGGCCCGGCGTCGGGCAGGAGCACGCCGAACTCGTCCCCGCCCAGGCGCGCCACGACGTCCTCGGCCCGGGCGGCCGCCCGCAGCCGGGTCGCGGCGACGGTGAGCGCCTCGTCGCCGGAGCGGTGGCCGAGCTGGTCGTTGACGGCCTTGAGGTGGTCGAGGTCGAGCACCGCGACGCCCATCGGCTGCCCGGTCGCCTCGGCGGCCTCGGCCATGGCCCGGCCGCGCGTCATGAACAGGGCGCGGTTGGGCAGGCCGGTCAGCTCGTCGGTGTAGGCCATCCGGCGCAGGCCCTGCTCGAGCCGGCGCTCGGCGGTCCGGTCCCGGAAGCTCCAGACCCGGCCCACGACCCGGCCCTCGATCCGCTGGGGCTGCGTGTAGCGGGAGAACACCCGGCCGTCGGCCATCTCGACCTCGTCGGTGGCGACCGCCTCCGGGTCGGCATAGAGCTCGGCGACCCGGGCGCGGTAGCCCTGCGGGTCCGCGACCTGGCCGACGGCGTGGGCCAGCAGGACCCGGTCGAGGTCCTCGGTGCCGGCGGGGATGTGCCACATCCGCTCGAACGTCGAGTTCCGCCCGACGACGCGGCCGGCCAGGTCGACGACGAGGATGCCGTCGCCCGTGGACTCCAGGGTGGCGGCGAGCAGTGACAGCGACTCCGCCAGCGGGTCCGCGCGCGACAGCCGTCGCCGCAGCCCGTGACCGGCGCGCACGGGGCGCGCGGACGGCGGCTGGAACACCACGCCTGCCTCCCCTCCGTCCCTCTGTCGGGCCTGCTGGACGTTATCGGCACCGGGGTGCCGTGTCATGAGTACCCCCGACGGCCTGTCGTCACCGGCTCAGGCGGGCCTGGGCGGCCGCTCCGGCCAGGCCGGCGGCTGGGACGGGGTGCGACGCAGGTGCCAGCGCCGCATCCGCCCGAGCAGCCGGAGGGCGAACACGAGCACCGCGACCAGGACGCCGGCCACCGGGGTGAAGGCGTCGGCCTGCCACAGCAGCACGACGAGCACGCTGCCCGCCAGGCACGGCAGGGCGTAGATGTCGTCCTGGAGCACGACCGGCACCTGGCCGCTCAGCACGTCGCGGAGCACCCCGCCGCCGATGCCGGTGAGCAGGCCGAGGAACACCGCCGCCATGGGCGGTGCCCCGAGGGAGAGGGCGGTGACGGCGCCGTTGACGGTGAACAGGCCCAGGCCGCCCGCGTCGAGGACGAGCACCGCCCGCCGGAACCGCGCCAGCCCGAGGTCCTGGTAGAAGGCGACGACCCCGGCCCCGACCGCACAGCCCACCGCCCACGCGTCGCTGAGGTTCGCCGGCGGCACCGCCCCGAGCAGGACGTCGCGGATGGTGCCGCCGCCGAGGCCCGCCACGAGCGCGAGGACGACGGCGCCGAACAGGTCCATGCCGCGGCGGGCGGCCAGCAGCCCGCCCGACAGCGCGAAGACGGTCACGCCGAGGAGCTCGGCCACCTCGACGACCACCGGGACCCCTTCCGACGCGCGCCCGGACCGGTGCGGCCGGGCGGGCACATCGTCCCGTACCGGCTGCCCACGGCGGCGCCGTGGGCCTATCCTCGGGAGCACCAGCGGGCACCGGGGGGGACACCAGGATGGCGGCACGCACCAGGAGCCGGGGACGTCGGGCCGACGTCGCCCGCTCGAGGGCGGGCCGCACGCTCGTCGCCCTGCTCGGCGTCTCCTCCATCGCCCTCACGGCGGCGGCGGCGGAGCCCCTCGGACCGCGCGCGCGCACCTCCCCGGACACCGTCTTCGCCCTGGGGGAGGACGGGCTCGGCACCATCGACATGCTGCGGATGGCCGACGACGACGACGAGGCTGGCCCCGGGGACCGGGACGGGGTGCGAGGCGACGCGTCGCGCGGGGCCGGGTCACCGGGCAGCACGCGGCGCACGGTCGGCGAGGCGCCGGGCTCCCTGGGCCTCGGCCTGTCCGGCGGCCCGGTCGAGGTCCCCGTGCTCGGCGAGGAGTCCTTCGCCTCCGTCATCCCCGGCGGCATCGGTGCGGCCGGCATCCCCGCCCCCACCCTGCGGGCCTACCGTGCCGCCGCCGAGGTGCTGGGGCGCGAGGCGCCCGGCTGCGGCATCGACTGGGCGCTCCTGGCCGGCATCGGACGGGTCGAGGCCAACCACGGCCGCTTCGGCGGGGCCACCGTGAGCGACCAGGGCGTGTCCGTGCCGCGCATCCTCGGCCCCCGCCTGGACGGCTCGCTGGCCGGCACCCAGGTCATCCGCGACACCGACGGCGGGACGCTCGACGGCGACGCCGCCTACGACCGCGCGGTCGGGCCGATGCAGTTCCTGCCCGGCACGTGGGCCCGCTGGGGCAGCGACGGCGACCGTGACGGCACCGCGAACCCGCAGGACATCGACGACGCGGCGCTCGCCGCCGCCCGGTACCTGTGCGAGGGCCGCTCCGGGCTGTCCGACCCGGACGAGGCCGCCGTGGCCGTGCGCCGCTACAACAACTCCTCCTCCTACGTGCAGCTCGTGCTGAGCACCGCCGAGGGCTACCGCTCCGGCGTCGGGACCGGGGTCGGCACCGGCCGCCCCGCTGGTCTCGGCACCTCCGGCAACGACGGGCGCCCCGGCTTCGGGGACGGCTCGGACTGGTCGCCGTTCTCCGGCGAGGCCCCGCCCCCGGGCTGGAGCCTGCCGCCGGGCACCGTCGTCGGCGCCGGTCCGCTGACCCCGGGCCGCCCCACCGGCGGGACCGTGACCGGCCCGACCACGCCGGCGGGCACCCCGGTGCGCCCGGGGCCGACCGCCTCCCCGTCGCCGAGCCCCTCGACGGGCCCGACCGTGACGCCGCGGCCGACTCCTGGGCCCGGGACGCCGACGACCTCGCCGACCACCCCGACGACGACCCCGACCGCGCCGCCGGTCCCCACCGGTCGGCCGGTCCGGCCCACCAAGCCGGCCCCGTCGCCGACGGTCCCGCCGTCCACCACCCCCGTCCCGAGCGACGGGCCCTCGGTCCCGGTCGTCGACCCGACCTGCGAGCCCGTCCCGACCGTGCCCCCGGGCGGCAGCCCGACCACGGAGCCGCCGGCCACCCCCGGCGGCGAGGCCCTCGAGCCCTGCCTCCCGCCGTGCGCGACGCCGTCCCCGGCACCCGTGCCGTCCGAGGGGGCGACCCCCACGCCGGCGCCGAGCTGCACCCCGGTCGAGCCGGTCGAGCCCGGCGGGGGACCTGGCGACCAGTCCGCCCCGCAGCCCACGGTCGCTACGACGGGCTGAGCCGGACGACCGCTGAGCCCCGACAGGGGCTGGCGGGGCGTGGGCGTGGCTGAACGTGTGTCCAGGCTGGACAGGTGTCCAGTCAGCGCACCTACGGGCTGGCAGCGTCGCCGTCGGTGAGGCCGCCGTCGCTGGCAGCCTGCCGGACCCGGCGCCCCGCCCGCGGTCGGGCGGGGCGGCCGGTCGTGCGGACGGCTCAGCTGTCGAGCGCGGCGTCCAGGGTGATGGTCGTGCCCGAGAGGGCCTTGGTGACCGGGCAGGTGCGCTCGGCGGTCGCGGCGATCTCGGCGAACCGGTCGGCGTCCACGCCGGGTACCGTCGCCCGGATGGTGATGTCGATCCCGGTGATCCGGAACCCGCCGGCGGGGTCCTGGCCGAGGGTGACGGCCGCGCTGACGTCGATGGTCTCGGGCGTGAGGCCCTCGCCGGCGAGCGTGCCGGCCAGGTTCATCGCCAGGCACGAGGCGTGGGCGCCCGCGATGAGCTCCTCGGGGCTGGTCTGGCCGTCCGGGTCGCCCGAGCGGGTGGGCCAGGAGACGGGGTAGGGCCCCAGGTTGGAGCTCTCCAGCGTCAGCTGGCCGGAGCCCTCGGCGATGGTGCCGCTCCAGTGGACGGTGGCGTCGCGCGTGGCCATTGGTTCTCCCTCTGTCGGTCGGTGCTCGGGCCGCCGGGCGGCGGTCCTCGGTCGCCAACCGTGCTCCGCCGGCAGGTGTTCCGCGACCGGTCCTAGCCGCGCAGTCGCTGGACGGTGCCCGCCACGACCCAGTCGACCCGCTCGCTGGCGGCGGCCACCGCGGCGTTGAGCCGGCCGAGCTCGTCCCGGAACAGCCGGCCGGACCAGGTGGCCGGCACCACCCCGGAGCCCACCTCGTTGCTCACCGCGACCACCGGCCGGCGGGCGTCGCGCCAGGCGGCGAGCAGGCGGTCCACCTCGGCCCGGTAGGCGTGCTCGGCCTCGCCCGCCCAGCGCTCCTGCTCCCAGGCACCCGCCCGGTCGAGCGCGGCGGTGCACCACAGCGACAGGCAGTCCAGGAGCAGCGGCGGGCCCGGCGTCGTGAGCAGCCGGACCGTCTCGTCGGTGCCGGAGCTCTCGACGGTGCTCCACCCGGCGGGCCGCCGGCCGCGGTGCAGGGCCACGCGGCGCTGCCACTCCTCGTCCGCGGGCCCCCGGGTCCCCGCCGTGGCGAGGTACACGACGTCCCCGCGGTCGGCGAGCAGCCGTTCCGCGTGGGTGCTCTTGCCGGAGCGGGCGCCGCCCAGGACCAGGGTGCGGCGCGGCAGCGGGTCCACGGCGGGCCCCCCGGGACCCGCGCCGACGGTCAGCGCAACCCCGTCCCGGTGCACCTCGGCCCCCCACGCGGCCAGCCGCGCGGCCAGCTCCGGCGTCGGCGGGTTGTGGTGCGACAGGTGCGTGGCGACGACGCGGGTCGACGCCGTGACCGCCCCGACCGACCGCAGCCGGTCGAGCTCGCGCGGGAAGGTCGTCAGGTCCAGGTGGCCGGTGCCGTGGTCGTGCAGGTCGCCGAAGGTCTCCTCGAGCAGCACCACGTCGTAGGCCCGGCCCGCCACGCGCTCGAGCGCCGCCTCCGGCAGGGGCCCGGTGTCAGTCGCGTACAGCAGCCGCGACCCGTCGGGGCAGGTGACGTCCCACAGCACGACCGGGGTCTCGTGGGCCCCCGGGACCGCACGGCACCGGTACCCCGCGACCTCCGTGCCCTCGTCGGGGGCGCCGGAGCCGTCGGGCTCCACCGCGACGAGGCGGACCGGGTCGTCCGGGCCGGTCCAGTCGGCGAACGGGGCCACCGCGTCGGCCGGCCCCATGACGACCAGCGGCTCGCGGCGCCCGGCCCACGACCGCCACAGCACCGGGGCGGGGCTGGTGTGGTCGGGGTGGGAGTGGGTGAGCAGCAGCACCTGCACCCCGGCCAGGTCCGTCCCCGCGCGCAGCGCCGCCCGCGGCGCCTCGGGACCGCAGTCGAGCAGGAGCACCCCGTCCAGCAGGGCGGCGCTCTGCCCCCGGACCTCGCCGCGGGCCCGGGCGCCCAGGCAGGACGCGCAGCGGCAGAACGGGTTGGGCCAGCCGTCGGCGGACCCGGTGCCGAGCAGGAGGAGCTCGCTCACCTGCCGGGGCCGCCGCCGGAGCCGTACGGCGCCCTCGCGAAGACCTGGCGGCCGATGAGGGCGTCGACGTTCTCGGGGTCCCGCACGTAGCTGATGACGCGCAGCGCCTGGTCGGCCCCGGCCGACTCCAGCACGAACCGGCCGTAGTTGAACGGACGCCCCCAGAACGGCCGCTGGAACGCCATGTCGGTCACCTTCGTGAGCGGCATCATGTCCCGCTGCACGTCGAGCAGGCCGTGGAGCCGGATGAGGCGCCGGTCGGTGACGACGAAGTAGTCGTTGGACCACTGCAGCCACGCCCACAGCGCGCGCAGGGCCAGCACCACCCAGACCACCATGAGGGCGTTGCGGGCGATGTCGAGCGCGCCCAGGTAGGGGCTCACCCCCGCGATGCCGAGGAGCACGAACAGCGAGCTGAGCACCGGCTCGGCGAGCACCACCGGGTGCCGGGTCTGCGCGACGAGGATGTGCTCGCCCGGCACGAGCGAGCGGCCGAGCTTGCGGCGCACCGCGGACAGCGGCCCGGGCTCCGGGCCCCGCAGCGGCTGCACCGACTCCGGCGTGACGTCGTCGTCGAAGGTGTCGCGCAGGTCGGGGTCGACGTCCGGCGGCGGCCCGCCCGCCAGGACGGCGTCGACGGGGACCGTGGCACCCGGCGGCGGGGGAGGGCCCGGGCGCGGTGCGCGGGCGGCAGCCCCACCGGCGCC
>NZ_JBBEOI010000115.1 GCF_037860755.1 Aquipuribacter hungaricus
CCGCCGCGTGGTTCGCGGCCGGGCACCGCTCCAGCGAGCCCGCCCACACCCCGGCGCTCGCGGCGCTCGGCCTGCACCCGCTCGTCGACCTCGGGCTGCGGCTCGGCGAGGGCAGCGGGGCGCTCGTCGCGCTGCCCCTGCTGTCCGCCGCCGCGGTGCTGCTCGCCGAGACGGCGCTGCTCGCCGACGTGCTCCCGCCCGCGTGAGGCCCGGGGCCGTCCGTGACGGCCTCCGCCTCTCCGTGGGCACGCTGACGGTGCTGCCGGTCCCCGCCCCGGTGCTCGTCGACCGGGCGGCGGCCGCGGTGGCCATGACGGGCGCGGTGCTGCCCGGCGCGGCGACCGGGCTGCTCGTCGGTGCGGTGCTCGTCGGCCTCGCGTCGCTGGGGGTCCCGCCCGCGGCGGCGGCGCTGCTCGCCCTCGGGTCGGGTGCGCTGGCGACGCGCTTCCTCCACCTCGACGGGCTCGCGGACACCACCGACGGCCTCGTCGCGTCCTGGGACCGGGACCGTGCGCTGGAGGTCATGCGGACGGGGGACGTCGGCCCGTGCGGGGCGACCGTGCTCGTCGTCGTCCTCGGCGCCCAGGCGGCGGCCCTCGCCGCGCTGGCGGACACCACGGCCCCGACGGCCCTCGCCGCCGTGACCCTGGCCTGGGCGGCCTCGCGCGCGGTGCTGCCCGTCCTCACCGCCCGGGGCACCGCGGCGGCCCGGCCCGGGGGGCTCGGCGCCGGCGTCCTCGGCTCCGTCTCGGTGCCCGTGGCGGTGCTGGTCCCGCTCGCCGTTGCAGCCGTGGCGTGGCCGGCCGCGGGCCCGCGAGGTCCGCTGGCCGTCGGGCTCGCCGTCCTGGCCGCCGGGCTGCTGGCCCGCCACGCCCACCGGCGCCTGGGCGGGCTCACCGGCGACGTGCTCGGTGCGGGTGTCGAGGTCGCCCTGCTGGCGGCGCTCGTCGTGCTGTCGGCCGGCTGACGCCACGCCGGCTCCTACCGGCTGACGCGCGCCGGCGCACGACTGCACCAGCCGCCTAGACGGCGGGCTCCGTCGTCGTGGTCGCGTGCCGGCCGTGCGGAGTGGCCCGCAGCTCCCCCGGGGCGTCGGCACGGGCCATGGGGTGCGGCCACCACACCCGGCGGCCCAGCTCGTAGCCGAGCGCCGGCACGAGCAGCGAGCGGACGACGAAGGTGTCCAGCAGCACGCCGAAGGCGACGATGAACGCGATCTGCGCGAGGAACAGGATCGGCAGCACGCCGAGCGCCGCGAAGGTCGCCGCCAGGACGATGCCCGCGGAGGTGATGACCCCGCCGGTGACCGACAGCCCGGCGAGGATCCCGGGCCTCGTCCCGACCCGGGCCGACTCCTCCCGCACCCTCGTCATGAGGAAGATCGAGTAGTCGATGCCGAGCGCGACGAGGAACACGAAGCCGAACAGCGGCACCGCCGGGTCTGCCCCGGGGTAGCCGAGGACGTACCGGAACACCAGCGCCGAGGCTCCGAGCGTCGCCGCGAAGGACAGGATGTTGGCGGCGAGGATGAGGGCCGGTGCCACCAGGCTGCGCAGCAGCAGGGCGAGCACGACAAAGATGACGGCGAGCACCACCGGGATGATCCGGTAGAGGTCGGCGGTCGAGACGTCGAGGACGTCGAGCTGCTGGGCCGTGGCCCCGCCGACGAGCGCGTCCGTCGACACCTGGTCCAGGTCATCGCGCAGCCGCTGCACGGTCCCCTGGGCGGCGAGGGAGTCCGAGGGGTCGGACAGCACGGCCTCCACCTGGACCCGGCCGTCGACCACCACGGGCTCGCCGGGGGCCCGCGGGTCGCCGCCGGCCTCGCGGGTGAGGTCGGCGGACGTGACCCCCGGGTCGTCGCCGACGACGGCGAGGGCGGCCTCGGCGTCCGCCTCGTCGACGAGCACGTAGGTCGGCGAGCTGGAGCCGGCCGGGAAGTGCGCGGCGAGCACCTCGCCGCCGCTGACGGACTCCACCTCGACGAGGAACACGTCGGACTGGGCGACCCCGTCCGCGTCGAGCAGGGGGAGGAACGCGGCCAGGGCCCCGAGCACCACGACGGTGCTCACCCACACCGCGCGCGGCCGGCGCCCGACCAGGCGGGCCACGCGCGCCCACACCCCGGTCTGCGCGGTGTCGCTGCTGCCCACGTGGGGCTCGACCGGCCAGAACACCCAGCGCCCGCCCTCGCCCGCCCGGCCCTCGGCGACGCGGCGACGGGTGCGCCGGCGCAGCCGCAGGCCGACCAGGACGCTCAGGCCCAGGCCGAGCAGCGCCCCGGCGACCCCCACCCCGGCCACGACCGGGGTGCCCGCCCCGAGCAACCCCGCCACCAGCGCCGGCACCCCGCCCGCGAGGCCGAGGACGAGGAGCACGACGACGGGACCGGGGAGCAGGAGCACGGCGGGCAGGAAGGTGAGCGCGGACAGCATCGCGGCGACGATGCCCACCGAGGCCACGGGCCCCAGGCCGCGGTTGCTGCCCAGGTCGGACAGCAGCAGGCACAGCAGCCCGAGCACCACGGTGGTGCCCGAGGCGACGACGGGCTCGAAGGCGCGGCGCCAGGCGATCCCCATGGCCCGGTACGGGTCGTCGTGGCGGCGCAGCTCCTCGCGGTACCGGCTCACCAGGAGCAGGGCGTAGTCGGTCGCGGCACCCACGACGAGGATGAAGAGGATGCCCTGGGACTGGCCGTTGAGGCCGACGACGTCCTCGGCGGCGAGCAGGTAGACGACGACGCTCGCTGCGCACAGCGCGAAGACGGCCGAGAAGATGACGAGGAAGGGCAGCGCCGGGCTGCGGTACACGAGCAGGAGGATGACGAGGACGGCGCCGAGCGCCACCCCCAGCAGGATGCCGTCGATCTCGCCGAAGGCCTCCGCGAAGTCGGACGTGGCCCCGGCCGGGCCGGCGACGTAGCTGTCGAGCCCCTCGGGCAGCTGCTCGCCGTCCGCCTCGCGCAGCGCCGCGACGACCGCGGCCGCCCCGGTCTCGCCGTCCTCGAGCGTCTCCTCCGCGGTGGCGGAGCTGATCGGCACGACGAGGAGCACCGCCTCGCCGTCCTCGGACGGGACCACGGGCAGACCGCCCGCCGGGGGTCCGGGAGCAGCTGGTGCCGCGGGTACGGCCGGCGCGTCGGGTGCGTCGGGTGCGGCGGGCGCGGCGGCCGGCACGTCGGGCAGCAGGAGCAGCTCGCCCACCGTGGTGTCGGCCAGGTCGTCGTCCTCGGTGCCGACGACCAGCGGCAGGTCGGGCACCCCGGCCGCGAACGTCGCGACGGCCTCGGTCTGCGCGGGCGTCAGCGGCGTGCCGTCGGCGGACTCCACGACGACCAGGGCCGGGAAGGTGTCGTCGTCGGCGAACCCCTCGGCGAGGGCGCTGAGCTCCGTGGACTCCACCCCGTCCGGCAGGAAGGCCGCGGCGTCGTTCTCCTGCACCTCGGCCAGCCGCCCCTGGAACGGCCCGCCGACAGCGGCGACCGCGAGCCAGACCAGCAGCAGGAGCGCCGGCACCAGCCAGCGACGGCGACGCGCCCGGGCGCCGTCGTCGGCGGTGCGGTGCGAGGTGCGGTCGGTACCCACGGCGTCAGCCCCAGTCTCTACGTATGCGAACGATCAGCACACGTAGGGTATCCCCCGTGACCACCGTGACGCGAGCGCGGGCGGGGCGGCTAGCGTCGTCCCCGTGCCTGCAGCCCGCACGAGCCCGGCCCACGAGGGCACCGGCGGCACCGCCGCGCCCGCCGGCCCCGCCGTCGACGGACCCCCTCCCGGGACCGACGGGCCGGACGCCGTGACGACTGCGCCCACCGCCGGCGACCATCCCTCCGGCTGGCCGACCGGGCGCCTGCTGTCGACGGCCGCGAGGCTGGTCGAGCAGCGGTGGAACGAGGCCCTGGCGCGCTTCGACCTCACCCACGCCGGCTTCGGCGTGGTCGCGCACCTCATGGCCGGGCCCCTGTCGCAGCACCAGGTGGCAGGGCTGACGAAGGTGGAGGACCAGACCATCTCCCGCACCCTGGACAAGCTGGAGCGGCAGGGCCACGTCCGCCGCGAGCTGGACGCCACGGACCGCCGCCGGCGCGTCGTCACCGTCACCCCCGAGGGCCGCCGGGCGTTCGCCGCCATCGCCGCCTCGGGGATGGACCTGGAGATGGTGGACGACCGCGTGGCCGAGCACTGCGACCTCGACGACTTCCGCGCCGCGCTCGTCGCGCTGCTGGAGCCGGGGACGGACGCGCCGTGAGCGACGTCGTCGTCCGCCGCCTCGACGGCCTCGTGCCGTACCTGGACGGCTGGGAGCTGCAGCGCCAGGAGCACGCCGCCGTCGCCGACGGGGCACCCGGCCGCCTGCTCCTGCTGCAGCACGAGGCGGTCTACACCGCGGGCAAGCGCACCCACCGTGACGACCGGCCCACCGACGGGACACCCGTGGTCGACGTCGACCGCGGCGGGAGGATCACGTGGCACGGCCCGGGCCAGCTCGTCGGCTACCCGGTCGTCCGGCTGCCCGACCCGGTCGACGTCGTGGCGCACGTGCGGCGCCTCGAGGAGGCGCTCATCGCCGTGTGCGCGGGCCTGGGGCTGGCCACCGAGCGCGTCGAGGGCCGGTCCGGGGTCTGGGTCCGGGGCGACGGCTCCCCCGGGCCCTCCGGCCAGGACCGCAAGGTCGCCGCGATCGGCATCCGCGTCGCCCGGGGTGTCACCATGCACGGCTTCGCGCTCAACTGCGACTGCGACCTGTCGTGGGCGGACCCGATCGTGCCCTGCGGCATCGACGACGCCGGGGTGACGTCGCTGACCGCAGAGCTGGGCCGCCGCGTGACGGTCGCAGACGTGGTGGACGACGTCGAGCGCGAGGTCCTACGCGTCCTGCCCTGACCGGCCGGGCAGGAGCGTCGGGCGAGGCGCTGAGGCGCCTCCCCGGGGGGCCGCTCAGGCGGCGAGCAGCTCCGAGGTCCGCGCCTCGGCTCGCACCCGCGGCCGGGACAGCGGGCCGGTGCGGCCGGTCATCAGCGCCGCGAGCCACACGGCGGCCCCGCCGAGCAGGACGCCGGCGACGACGTCGAGCACGTAGTGCCAGCCGAAGTACACGGTGGCCAGGGCGGTGAGGACGAAGAAGACCCACATCCCCCAGCGGACGAACGAGGGCATCCGGCACAGGGTCGCGATGAGGGCGGCGGTGAACACGATCGACGTGTGCAGCGACGCGAAGGCCGCGATGCCGTGGACCGACTGGGTGGCGTGCGGGTCGGTGAGGACCTCGACGCGGTTGCCCCACAGCGCGTCCTGCAGGCCGGTCACGGCCGTGGTCGGCAGGTCGAAGAAGCGGTACGGCTCGACGTAGATCGGCCCGAGGGACGGCAGCGCGTAGTAGCTGAGGGTCCCGAAGATCCAGTTGAGGCTGAGGGCGGAGGCGTACCAGGCGCCGCGCGACAGGTCGTCGGACCACACCAGCGCCGCCGCGAGCGAGGCCGGCACGAAGGGCAGGAAGACCATGTACGTGGCCGACAGCAGGTCGGCGCTGACGCCGGTGCCGAGCAGGTCGTGGAGCAGGTCACCGGGCTGCGTGCCGCCGGTGAACCACAGGTCCGAGCCGACGAGCCAGCGGTCGTAGAGGTCCTGGTTGACGAACGGCAGGAAACTCTTGAGGTTCCGGTAGGCCACGTAGGAGATGTAGAAGCTGGCCAGCCCGGCGGCGACGACCGCGACCCGGCGCCCGGACAGGCGCTCCCGCGCCACGTCGCGCACGACGGCGGCCAGGGGCCGGCGCGTGCGCCACACCCGCAGCCCCACCCTGGGGACCAGGTCGAGCAGCATCATCCCGGCGGCGATGAGGGGCAGCCGGACGTAGCTCGGGCCCAGCAGGCCGTCGGGGTCGCGCAGCGGCAGGCCCTGGGCCCACGCGGTCACGAGCATGAGGACGCCGAAGGCGAGCGTGGTGGCGAGCGTGACACCGAGCAGGCGCTGCCACGCGGCCACGGGGACAGCAGTCTGGTCGGTGAACATCAGGTGAAATGTACAGGGGGAGCCGCTCCCCCACCCGTCGACGCGCTGTGGTAATGGTCACGCAGTGTCGCCAGCCAGACGGCCGCCACGGCGGGCCCGTCGATCTCCTCGTGCACGGTGACGGGGTGGCCGTGCCACAGCCGGTCCCGGCCGCCGCGGCGCCGGTCGACGACCGTGGCCCCCCGGGCGGGGCCGTCCCCGGTCTCCACGGCGACGTCGCGGACCTCGGTGCGGACCAGGTCGGGCCGGACCAGCGCGACCACCGCGCCGGCGTCGCCCAGGCAGGCGTCGTCGGTCCCGCTGCGCGCGGCGGAGGCGTGGCAGAGCTCGCCCGCCAGCCGCAGCGCCGGGTGCTGCTCCGCGCGCAGCGCGTCGATGTCGGCACGGGGCAGGCGGACGTGCTCGAACACCTCCAGGCCGTACATGGCCACCGGCACCCCGGAGGAGACGACGGCGGCCGCGGCCTCGGGGTCGTGGTGCACGTTGAACTCGGCCGCCGCGGTGACGTTGCCGCCCACGCCGCTGCCCCCCATGAGGTGGACCAGGCGGAGCCGTCCGGCGGCGGCCGGGTCGCCGGTCAGCATGGCGGCCACCGTGGTCTGCGGCCCCAGCGGGACGAGGGTGAGCGGGTCGCCGGCGTCGGCCAGCGCGACGGCGAGGCCGGCGAGGGCCTCCACGGCGTGCTCGGGACGGACGGGCCGCGCGGCGACCTCGGGGCGGCAGCCCATGAGGCCGTCGACGCCGTGCCACGCCTCGGCCGGCGGCCGGGGCCCGGACAGCGGGTGGGCGTGCCCGCGGTGCACCGGCACGTCCGACCCGGCGACCGCGAGCACCGCCGTCGTGTTCGCCGTGACCGCGTCCAGGTCGGCGTTGCCGCCCACGCAGGTCACCAGCCGCAGGTCCACGAGCGGGCTGGCCACCGCGAACAGCAGGGCGAGCGCGTCGTCGACGCCGGTGTCCACGTCCAGCGCGACGGGCCGGGGCGCGGCAGGACCGCCGGTCACCACGCCGTCGACCACGCCGTCGACCGCGCCGTCGGCCCCACCGTCCACCACGTCGACCGCCTCAGCGCAGGGCGGGGGCGACGGCGTCGGCGACGAGGCGGAGGTGGTCGAGGTCGTGCAGGTCGAGCACCTGCAGGTACACCCGCTCGCAGCCCAGGTCGGCCCAGCGCCGCAGCGTCTCCACCGCCTCGTCCGGGGTCCCGGCCACCCCGTTCGCCCGCAGCTCGTCGGCGTCGCGGCCGATCGCGGCCGCGCGCCGGTCGACCTCGGCGTCGTCCTGGCCGACGCAGAGCACGAGCGCGGCGGACAGGGTCATGGTCGCCGGGTCGCGGTCGACGTCCTCGCAGGCCCGGCGCACGCGGTCGAAGGCCGCGACAGCCTCCTCGGCCGGCGCGAACGGCACGTTGAACTCGTCGGCGTAGGCGGCGGCGAGGCGCGGGGTGCGTCTGGCCCCGGTCCCGCCGAGCAGGACGGGCACCTTCTCCTGCACGGGCTTAGGCAGCGCCGGGGAGTCCACGAGCGTCCAGTGCTCGCCCTCGAAGCCGAACGTGGCCCCGACCGGGGTCGCCCACAGCCCCGTGATGATCGCCAGCTGCTCCTCGTACCGGTCGAAGCGCTCCCCCAGCGACGGGAACGGCAGCCCGTAGGCCGTGTGCTCCTCGGCGTACCAGCCCGAGCCCAGGCCGAGCTCGACCCGGCCCCCGGACATCTGGTCGACCTGCGCCACGGTGATCGCCAGCGGGCCGGGGTGCCGGAACGTCGCCGCGGTCACCAGCGTCCCCAGCCGGATCGTCGAGGTCTCCCGGGCCAGGCCCGCAAGCGTCGTCCAGGCGTCGGTGGGTCCGGGCAGGCCGTCGCCGCCGCCCATCGCGAGGTAGTGGTCGGAGCGGAAGAAGGCGCCGTAGCCGCACTCCTCCGCGGTCCTGGCGACGGCCAGCAGGTCGTCGTACGTGGCGCCCTGCTGGGGCTCGGTGAAGACGCGCAGCTCCATGACGACGACCCTAGGCGCGTGGGCCAGGTCACGGCTGCCGGTGCGGCCCGCCCGCGCACGGCGGCGTACCGTTGCCGGCGTGACTCTCGCCCCTGACGGCCGCCGGATGCTCCGTATCGAGGCACGCAACGCCTCGGTGCCGATCGAGAAGAAGCCGTCGTGGATCAAGACGCGGGTGAAGACCGGCCCCGAGTACACGGCCCTGCAGAAGCTCGTGAAGTCCGAGGGTCTGCACACCGTCTGCCAGGAGGCCGGCTGCCCCAACATCTTCGAGTGCTGGGAGGACAAGGAGGCGACCTTCCTCATCGGCGGCGAGCAGTGCACCCGCCGGTGCGACTTCTGCCAGATCGACACCGGCAAGCCGTCCCCGCTGGACCGTGACGAGCCGCGCCGGGTCGCCGAGAGCGTCCGCACGATGGGCCTTCGCTACGCGACCGTCACCGGCGTCGCCCGCGACGACCAGCCCGACGGCGGCGCCTGGCTGTACGCCGAGACCGTCCGGCAGATCCACGACCTCTGCGCCGGGACCGGCGTCGAGATCCTCGTCCCGGACTTCAACGGCGTGCCCGAGCTCCTCCAGCAGGTCTTCGACGCCGCCCCCGAGGTGTTCGCCCACAACGTGGAGACGGTCCCCCGCATCTTCAAGGCCATCCGGCCCGCCTTCACCTATGAGCGCTCGCTCGACGTGCTGACCCAGGGCCGGTCCGCCGGCATGGTGACCAAGTCCAACCTCATCCTCGGCATGGGCGAGACGCGCGAGGAGGTGTCGCAGGCCCTGCGGGACCTGCACGAGGCCGGCACCGACCTCATCACCATCACCCAGTACCTGCGCCCCACGCCCCGGCACCACCCGGTGGAGCGGTGGGTGCGTCCCGAGGAGTTCGTCGAGCTCGAGGCCGAGGCGCGCGAGATCGGCTACGCGGGCGTCATGTCCGGCCCGCTGGTCCGCTCCAGCTACCGCGCGGGCCGGCTGTACCGCGAGGCGCTGGCCGCGCGCACCGGCGCGACCGCGGTCGCGCAGACCGTCACGGCCTGAGCCGACCTCAGCCGGAAGGGTCGGCCACGGCAGGGGGTTGCCGTGGTCGGCCCACGTATGTTTACCTCTGCGAACGTTCGCAGTCGTAAACGCCTCTTGGGGGACCGATGACCCGTACCGCCCGCCTGCGCCCGGCCGTCGTCGCCGTGCTGCTCGCCCCGTTCCTGTCGCTCACCCTGGGCGTCGCCCCGGGGAACGCCGGCCCCGCCGCGTCCGAGACCCCCGAGCTCGTCGTCGTGCTCGACTCCTCGGGCTCGATGGCCGAGGCCGACGCCGGCGGCGGGCAGACCCGGATGGAGGCCGCGAAGCAGGCTGTGGTGGCCCTCGCCCAGGACGCGCCCGCCTCGTCCCGGATCGGCCTGCGCACCTACGGCGACGGGGTCGACTCCGAGGCGCCCGGCTCGTGCGAGGACACCACCCTCCGGGTCCCCGTCGGGCCGGTGGACCGCGCGGCGATCACCTCGCAGGTGCAGTCGCTGTCCCCCCGCGGCGACACCCCCATCGGCACGGCGCTGCGGGCGGCGGCCGGTGACCTCACCGGCACCGGCCCCCGCTCCGTCGTCCTCGTCTCCGACGGCGAGCCGACGTGCGACCCGGACCCCTGCGTGGTCGCCGGCGAGCTCGCGGTCCAGGGCGTCGACCTCCGCATCGACGTGGTGGGCTTCCGGGTGGACGAGGACGCCCGCCGGATCCTCCAGTGCGTGGCCGACGCCGGCGGGGGCCGGTACGTCGACGCCGCCGACGCCGGCGACCTGACCGAGGCGCTCGACACCAGCCTCGACCGGGGCTTCCGCGTCTACCAGCCCGAGGGCACCCCCGTGCAGGGATCCCTGACGCCGGAGGGGGCACCCGTCCTGGCGGAGGGGCAGTACCTCGACGCCATCGCCGTGGACGCCCCGGTGCACTACCTCGTCGACGTCCCACGCGGCTGGACGATGCGCGCGGGCGTCACCATCACGCGCGGGGACGACCCGCAGCGGCGCGGCGTGCGCGGCTATGTGACGACCACGGTCGACACGACCTCGCCCGACCCGGTGCAGTGCGCCTTCTCCCCCGACAGCACCGACAACCAGCGCGGCAGCTCCCCGCTCAGCGGCTCCGTCATGGTCGGGCCCGGTGCGCTGAGCACCTACTCCTGGATGGAGGAGTGCGAGCAGGAGGACCAGTTCCTCCTCACGGTGGACTGGACCATCTCGAGCTCGCCCGGGCCGTTCCCCATGGAGGTGCTCGTCCAGCTCGAGCCCCCCGTGGTCGGGACGGAGGGACTGGGCACCGAGGGCGACGAGACGACGGTGTTTCCCGAGCTGCAGCCGCTGCCGGACCCCTCCCCCGTGGACGGCGGGCCCAGCTTCAACGACGCGACGCTGCTCGAGCCCGGCGCCTGGTCGGACTCCATGCGCCTGGGCGAGACCGTCTTCTACCGCGTGCCGGTGGACTGGGGCCAGCAGCTGGCGGTGCGGGTGGACTTCCCCCCGACCGTCGAGGGGTCCGCGCTGGACGACGCCCTGCGGCTGGGCAACTACGCCAACCTGCTGCTCTTCGACGAGACCCGCGGGCACGCCTACCCGATCGGCTCCAAGAGCACGCGGTACGTGCAGATGGAGGACGAGGGCGGGTACATGGCCATCACCACCCACCCGGTCACCTGGGCCAACCGTGGCGAGACGGTCTACAACGAGGTGCGCCGCCTCAGCCGGCCCGGGGACCTCTACCTCATGCTGTCGATGGACAGCGACGAGACCTCCGGGGACGAGATCGGCCTCGCCGTCCCCTACACCGTGAGCGTCGACGTGCTCGGCGACCCGCAGCCCGGCCCCCGCTACGCCACGACCGCGGGCGGGGCCGTGCCCTCGGCGGAGCCGTCCGAGGAGGCTTCCGAGCCGGCCCCGTCCTCGGCCCCTGAGCCGTCGGAGGACGTCTCCCCCGCCGTCGAGGCCGCGTCGGGTACCGAGGCAGGCCGGGACGGCTCCGGCGGTGCGTTGCTGCCGGTCCTCGTGGGGGCGGCGTCCCTGCTCGCCGCCCTGCTCGTGGCCCTCGTGCTCTGGGGCTGGCGGACGACACGCTCCGGCGCGCGGACCGGCTGAGCGTGGGCTCCCTCTCGTCGGTCGACGCCCCCGGCTTCTAGCCCCCGGTGACCGCGGCGGCCAGGGCCGCGACGACGGCGGCGAGCGAGACCGCCACCGCCGCGACGGCCGGGCGGTACCAGCGCGGGAGCGGGGAGCCGGACCGCTGTGCCCTCGCGGCCGGCTGCGGCGGTGGGCCGGTCG
>NZ_JBBEOI010000116.1 GCF_037860755.1 Aquipuribacter hungaricus
GCGGACGTGCCGGGCGCCGACGGCGGTGCTCCCGGCGCGGCCACCGTCGTCGCGCGCGGCCCCGCCGTGCCCGGCCTGGACGTCGTGCAGCGCGCGGTGCAGGCCCGCTGCCTGCTGCGCTTCGGCTACCGCGGCACCGACCGCGAGGTCCACCCCTACCGGGTGCACCTGCGGGCGGGCGGCTGGTACCTGCGGGCCCGGGAGACCGGCGGCACGGAGCCCAAGAGCTTCCGGGTGGACCGGATGGCCGACCCGTCGCTCGCGCAGCCCGGCACGGCGGAGGTCCCGCCCGAGGACAGCCACCCCAGCGTCGACCCGGTCGCGTGGCAGGTCGACCCGCCCCTGGTCGCCCGGCTGTCGACCACCGCCGAGCACGTGCCGCAGGTGCGGGCCCTGCTCGGCGGCGGCGACCTGGTGGACGGCGGCGACCTCGGGGCGGGTGCGGCCGGGACAGCGGGTCAGGTGCTGCTCGACGTGCCGGTGACGAACCGGTCGGCGTTCCGCGGCCGGCTGTTCGAGCTCGGCGCCCGGGTGCGCCTGCTCGGTCCCGACGAGCTGCGCGAGGACGTCCGCTCCCACCTGACCGCGGTCCTGCGGGGCGCCGCGTGAGCTCCCCGGCCGAGGGCCGGCGCGGCGCGGTCGCCCTGTACGCCCGCCGGATCGCGCACGTGCCCGGGGCGCTGCGGCTGCTGCGGCTGCACCCGGAGGGCCTGCCGATCGCCCGCGTCGCCGACGAGCTGGGGGTGCCCGAGGCGGCGCTGCGCGAGGAGCTCGAGGTCTTCTTCCTCACCGACGTCGTCGACTCCGGCACCGTGGGGCTGCGCTCGTGCTCGCTGGAGTTCCTCGCCGCAGGACCGGACGGCGCGCTCGCCGAGGCCGACCTGGCCAGCGCGCAGGTGGTCCGGCTCACCGACGACAGCCCGTTCGACGAGCTCGGGGTGGCGTTCCTGTCGGCGGCGGACCTGGGCGTCCTGTACCGGGCGGCCTCGGAGCTCGCCGCCCTCGAGCCGGGCAACACCGCCCTCGCCTCCGCCGTCGAGCGGCTGGGCGCCGGCGTGCTCGGCGGGGTGGAGGGCCACGGCGGGGCGTACTCCGGCGTGGCCGCCGACCTGCGCCGCGCCGCCGCCGAGCAGCGCCGGGTGCGGCTGCGCTACGCCCGCGCCTGGCAGCCGGGCGTGGTCGAGCGGGTCGTCGAGCCGTGGCGCGTGGTGAGCACCCGGCGCGGCTACGAGGTCGACGCCGGGCCGCTGGACGGGGCAGGCGCCCTGCGCACCTACCTGGTCTCCGGCGTCCGGGAGCACGAGGTGCTCGAGGAGACGTTCGAGCGGCCCGCCGACGCCGACGACCGGGTCGCCGCCACCCGCCGCCCGTCCGAGGTCCGCGTCGTGGTCCCCGCCGACAAGGTGTGGGTGGTCGAGCGGTTCGTCGAGACCGTCGAGGTGGAGCGCCAGGACGAGGAGGGGGCGCAGCTGCTCCTGCAGGTCCTGCCCCCGCTGCGCGAGCGGGTGGGGCTGCTCCTCGCCGTCGCCGGGCCCGAGGCCTTCGTCGTCAGCCCGCCGGAGCTCGCCGACGCCGACGCCGAGACCGCCCGCCGGCTCCTCGAGCACCACGGGCTGCTGTAGGCCGTGGACTCCCGGGCCTCCGCGCTGCCCCACCTCGACCTGCTCGCCGACGCGGTCGGGCGGTTCGCGGCGGCGCTGGACGCGGCGGAGGCCGGCGGTGGGCTCGACCGGCCGGTGCCCGCGCTCACCCGGTGGACCGTGGCCGACGTCGGCGCGCACCTGGCCGGCGTGCACCGCTGGTGCGCCGCGCTGGTCCGCGACGGTCGCCGGCCCCGCCGGGGGAGCGTCCCGGCCGGGCGGGACGGGCTCGCGGTGACCTACCGGGCCGAGGCCGCCGCGATGCTCGACGTGCTGCGGGACGCCGACCCCGACCAGCCCTGCTGGACGATGGACCGCACCGACCGGCGCGCCGCGTTCTGGCCCCGCCGGCAGCTGCACGAGGTGGTGGTGCACCTCTGGGACGTCCGCTCCGTCGACGACCCGACGCCGGACGCGCTCGACGACGTCCCGGCCGAGGTGGCCTCCGACGGTGCCGACGAGCTGCTGCAGATGGCCCCGACCCGTCTGGGCAGCACCCGGGCGCCGCTGCCCGGGCCGCTGGCGCTGCACGCCACCGACACCGGGGCGCGCTGGCTGCTGGGGCCGGACTGGCTGCCCGCCGACCCCGGAGCCTGTCTCGAGGCCGCGGCCAGCATCGAGGCACCGGCCCGCGCGCTGCTCCTGCACGTCTGGGGGCGGGGGACGCCGGCCACCAGCACCGGGGACGAGGCGACCCTGCGGGCCTTCGCCCGCGCCGCCATCCGGGCGTGAGCACGGACGCCGGTCAGCGCCGCAGGTGCGTGGCGACGGCGTCGACCAGGTCTGCCAGCGCCGCCGCCAGGCCGTCGAGCCCGTCGCTCGGTCGCAGGCCGTCGTCCAGGTAGACGTCGCGCCGCACCTCGACCATGACGGTGGCGACCCGCCGGTCGTGGCCGTGGTGCCGGGTCGGGGTGTAGGAGCCCGAGAACGGGGAGTCCAGCCCGACCTCGTGGTGCGCGCCGAAGGCCGCCCGGGCGGCGTCGAGCAGCCAGCCCGGGGTGTGCACGGCGTCGGCGCCCAGGCAGACCTGCGGCCGGGGGCCGTCGCCGTGGCGCTCGTACGGCAGGGCGTCGCGGGGGTAGGAGTGCACGTCGAGCAGCACCGCCGACCCGCACGCGGCGAGACGGTCGTCGACGAGGTCGGCCAGGCCGTCGGCGTAGGGCCGGAAGTACCGGGCGAGCAGGTCCTCGTCCCGCCCGGGGTCGGGGGCGCGCAGCGGCCGCCCGTCGGAGGTGCGCGCGTAGACCGCGCCCATCCCGACGGCCAGCATCTCCTCCCGCGCGTCGGGGAAGCGCTCGGGGTCCACGACCAGGCGGGACCACGGGTTGACCCACCGCCACGGCGTCACCGCCGCGGCCCCGGCCGCGAGGCCCGCGAGGACGTCGGTCGCGGTGTCCGTCATCCGGTCCAGCTCCGTCTCCAGCCCGTCGTCGTCGAGCAGCAGCCCCGCCCGGACGCCGTCCGGCACGGCACGCGAGGCGTGCGGGACGTGGAGCACGACCGCGCTCGCGGGGCCGCCCACCAGCAGCGCCCCGGCGGCGGCCGCCGCGGTCACGGTGCCGTGCCCGCCAGCAGCGCCGGCCGGTCGGGGTGGTCGTAGCGGACCACCAGGTCGGCGCGGGCGGCCGGGTCGGTCTCGTCGAGGTACCGGGCCCAGGCGCCGGGGCGCGGGTCGTCGTCCCCGGGGAAGCGCCGGGCGAGCGCGGCGGGGGAGGTCTGCAGGTGCACCGCGACGTCGAGCGCGCCCGACAGCTCCCATCGCAGCAGGTAGGGGCCGTCGACGACGAGCACGGCCCCCGGCGCCGCGGTCCGTGACGTCTCGCGGGCAGCCCGGTCGGTGGCGGCGTCGCGCAGCCGCGGCAGCCAGGACAGGTCAGCGGGGTCCTCGAGCGGGTCCAGGACCTCGCGGCGCAGCGAGCCCCAGTCGACCCACCGGTCGAACGCGGCGTCGACGTCGGCGGGGCCGTGCTCCAGCCGCACCGAGCGGCGGTGGAGGAAGTCCGCGGCGCGCACCCGCAGCACGGCGGTGCCCGCAGCCAGCGCCTCGGAGGCGACCAGGTCGGCCAGGGCGGCCGTCTCGGCGTCCACCGCCCCGTCCACGCCGAGCCGGACGACGGTGCCGGCACCCCGCGCGACGTCCAGCAGGCCGGCAGCCCGCTGCAGCGCGGTCCGGGCCAGGACCTGCGCGCTCACCGGTGTCGCCGTCACCGCCTGCACCCCGCGAGCCTAGGCACGGTCCCCGGTGGGCGCGGGCGCGGAGTCCTACGGTGGGCGCATGACCGACCCCTCGACCGCCCCCGCCGGCCCGTCCCAGAGCGTCGTCCTCGTCGTGGAGTTCACGGCCCGGCCGGACACCGTCGACGAGCTGCGCGAGCGGCTGCTGGAGCTCACCCGCCTGACCCGGTCCGAGGACGGCTGCCTGCGCTACGACCTGCACACCGACGCGCACGACCCGCTGCGGCTGGTCTTCGTCGAGGAGTGGGCCACCGCCGAGGCGCACGCGGCGCACGACCGGACGCCGTGGGTCGGCTCGTTCCGCGAGCACCGGGCGCGGCTGCTGGCCGAGGACGGGCTGCGCCGGCTCGACCTCGCCCGCCTCGAGCCGTGAGCGCACGGCACGACCTGGCCCTCACCCGGGGCTGGACCGCGGACGGCACCCGCCTGGTCGTCGAGGCGCTCGAGGCCCTCGACGACGACGCCCTCGCCGGCCCGAGCCTGCTGCCGGGCTGGTCCCGGGCCCACGTGGTCGCCCACCTGGCCCGCAACGCCGAGGCGCTCGGCCGGCTCGCGACCTGGGCGCGGACCGGCGAGGAGCTGCCGATGTACGCCGACGCCCAGCAGCGCGACGCGGACATCGCCGCCTCCGCGCAGCAGGCCCCGGCCGACCTGCGCCACGACGTCGCCGCGACGGCCGCCGAGCTCGAGCAGGCGTTCGCCGCGCTCGACGGCGCCGCGTGGGACGCCCGGGTCCGGGTCCGGCAGGGCGACGAGGTCCCCGCCCGGGTGCTGCCCTGGCTGCGGGTGCGCGAGCTGTGGCTGCACGCCGTCGACCTCGACGCGGGCGCCGACCTGGCCGGGGCGCCCGGCCCGCTGCTGGACGAGCTCGCCGCCGACCTCACCGCCACGCTGTCGCGCCGCGACGGCTGCCCTGCCGTCGAGCTCCGGCCCCGCGACCGCCCGGGGCCGTGGCACCTGGGCGAGGACCCGGACGACGGCGCGAGGACGACCGTCGAGGGCTCGGCCGCCGACCTCGTCGTCTGGCTCGCCGGGCGCGGCGGAGGGGCCGGGGTCACGGCCGCCTCCGGGCCGCTGCCCGCGCTGCCCGCCTGGCTCTGAGACACCGCCTCCAGACCGCACCACCACCGAACCGACCGCCCCGACGAGAGGAACCGCCGTGCTCCCCCAGTTCTCCCTGCAGGGCCGACGAGCCCTGGTGACCGGCGGCAACCGCGGGCTCGGCAAGGCGCAGGTCGCCGCCGTCGCCGCCTCGGGCGCCCAGGTCGTCTTCTGCGGCCGGGACGAGGCGCTCAACGCCGAGGTCGTCGCCGAGATGGCTGCGCAGGGGCTGACCGTGCACGCCGTCACCGCCGACATCACCGACGACACGCAGGCCCAGGCGCTGGTCGAGCGCACCGTGGAGCTCCTCGGCGGGCTCGACGTCCTGGTCAACAACGCGGGCACCTGCTACCACGCGGCCTCGTTCGACGTCACCGACGAGGAGTGGGCCTCGGTGTTCGACCTCAACGTGCGGGCGCTGTTCGTGCTGAGCCGCGCCGCCGCGCGCCACATGAAGGACTCGGGCGGGGGAGCGGTCGTCAACATCGGCTCCATGTCCGGGGCGATCGTCAACCGGCCCCAGTGGCAGCCGGCGTACAACGCCTCCAAGGCGGCCGTGCACCACCTCACCCGGTCCCTGGCCGCGGAGTGGGCGCCCTACGGCATCCGGGTCAACGCGGTCGCCCCCGGCTACGTGAAGACCGAGATGTCCCCGGTCGACCGGCCGGAGCTGCGCCGGTACTGGATCGAGGACGCCCCGCAGCAGCGGTACGCCCTGCCGGAGGAGATCGCCCCGTCCGTGGTGTTCCTGGCCAGCGACGCGGCGTCGTTCGTCACCGGGTCCGTCCTCACCGTGGACGGCGGGTACTCCGTCTACTGACGCCTCCCCCGGGCCCCGCGGCCGGGTCGCCGGTCGCCGGGGTCAAGGCGGGCGCCTGTCCTGCCGACACCACAGCGACGGTCGCGACGGACGACCGCTGGCGGCAGGACGGGGTGAGGATGAGCGAGCGCTCCTGGGTGGACCAGGTCTCCGAGGCGGCCCGCGTCGCGGCGCTGCACGGCTACGGCGTGCTCGACGTGCCCGCCGACGACGAGCTCGCCGCCATCGTCCGCGTGGCCGCCGCCGTCGCCGGGGTGCCCACCGCGACGCTCAACCTCATCGACGCCGAGCGGCAGTGCCAGCTGACGACCGTGGGGTTCGAGGGCGCCGACTCGCCCCGCAGCGACGCCATGTGCGACGTCGCGGTCGCCGAGCAGCGCGCCCAGCACGTCCCCGACGCCTCGCGCGACCCCCGCTTCGCCGACAACCCGTGGGTGACCGGCGTGCTCGCCCACGTCCGCTTCTACGCCTCCGTGCCCCTGACCACGCCCGAGGGCCACGTGCTCGGCACGCTGTGCGTGTTCGACGAGGTCGAGCACCGGCTGAGCCCGGTGCAGATGGAGCGGCTCGCCGACTGCGCCGCCGTCGTCCTCGCGCTGTTCGAGCGGCAGCGGCTGGCCCGGCGCGAGCGCGACGTCGCCGACGAGGCGCAGGAGCAGCGCGACCTCGTGCAGCTGGTGCACACGCAGCTGGAGGAGCGCCACGAGCTGCTCGTCACCGTGCTCCAGACCGCGGGCGTCGGCATCGTCGCCGCGGACGCCGACGGCAGGCTCACGCTGTTCAACGAGCTGGCCCGCGGCTGGCACGGCATGGACGCCGACCCCGACGTCGCCCCCGAGGACCTCGCCGGCACCTACCGGCTGTTCGGCGCCGACGGCAGCACCCCGCTGCGCGAGGACGAGATACCGCTGCTGCGCGCCCTGCGCGAGGGGGACGTCACCGACGCCGAGATCGTCATCGCCGCGGAGGGCCAGGAGCCCGTGGCCGTGCTGTGCACCGGGCGCCGGCTCGTCGCCGCCGACGGGCGGTCGCTGGGCGCCGTCGTCGTCATGCACGACGTCACCGTCCGCCGCCTGCAGGAGGCGGAGCTGCGCAGCAGCGAGGAGCGGTTCCGCAGCACCTTCGAGCAGGCACCCACCCCGGTCGCCGTGACGTCCGCCGACGGCGTCTTCGTCGACGTCAACCCGGCGTTCTGCGCATGGCTCGGCTGGTCGCGCGCCGAGCTGGTCGGACGCCGTGCCGTCGAGCTCGCCCACCCCGACGACCTCGACGCCCGGCACGCGGTCATCGGCGCGGTCCTGGCCGGGGTGCAGCCGTCGGCCCGCCTCGAGCGCCGGTACCTGCACCGGCGCGGGGACTGGCTCTGGGGCCGGATGAGCGTCGGCGCCGTCCGCGACGCCCAGGGCGGCCGCCAGGTCATCACCCAGGTCGAGGACATCACCGAGCAGCGCGCCGTGCAGCGACGCCTCACCGACCTCGCCCTCCACGACCACCTCACGGGGCTCCCCAACCGGGCCCTGCTGCAGGACCGGCTGCGCCACGCCATGGCGGTGGCCGACCGCGACGGCTCGGTGCACGCGCTGCTGTTCTGCGACCTGGACGGGTTCAAGCAGGTCAACGACACCCACGGTCACGCGGTCGGCGACGAGGTCCTCGTCGAGGTGGCAGCCCGGCTGGGCGACGTCGTGCGACCCAGCGACACCGCGGCCCGGCTCGGCGGCGACGAGTTCGTCGTCCTCTGCGAGTCGCTGGCGTCGTGGCTGCAGGTCGACGGCATCGTCGAGCGGCTGCGGGAGGCCGTGGAGCGGCCGGTCCTCACCAGCGCCGGCGAGCTGCAGGTCGGGGTCAGCATCGGGGTCGCGCGCCCGTGCGGCGACGTCGCCCGGAGCCTGGCCGACGCCGACCGGCAGATGTACGAGGCCAAGCAGCGGCGGCGCGCCAGGCCCACCGTCCCCGGCCAGAGGGGCGTCGCGCTCGGGCAGCCCTGAGCCACGCGCCGTCACCGACCGTCGGCCGGACCGGGACAGACCGGGACGGATGCCGCCGGCTTGACAGGTGCCCGGTGGACCACGCACGCTCGCCCCATCGCGTGGGATCGCTCCCACGCCCGGACGAGGAGGTCCGTCGTGCGACGACGCCCCAGCACCCCACCCACCCGACGCCTGACCGCACTGGTCGCAGGCACCGCGCTCGCGTCCACCGGCCTCGGTGCCGTCGCGGCCGCCGGCCCGGCAGCTGCCGACGACCACGAGGCACCTGACCAGATCGTCAACGGCACGTTCGACTCCGGCCTGACGGGCTGGACCGCCTACCCGGCCGGCTCGGTCGTCGACGGCCGCGGCTGCATCGACGTGCCCGGCGGCAGCGGTGCCTACTCCGCGGCCATCACCCAGCTCGTCCCGCTGGTCGCCGGCGAGACCTACGAGCTGGCGTTCACCATCCTCAGCACGCCCGCGACCGAGGGCAACGTCCGCGTCGTCGTGCAGGGCGGCCCGGACGTCAGCTACACGCAGTTCCTGCCGGCCCGGAAGCCCGCCCTCACCGGCGAGCCGCAGCGGCTGTCGTACACGTTCACGCCGGAGCAGAGCTACGAGAAGGCCGAGCTGGCCTTCCAGCAGGACATCACCAACCCCGCGGCCTACCGGGTCTGCGTCGACGACGTGACGCTCACGGGCGGCGCCGAGCCCGACGTGTACGCCCCCGACACCGGCCCGCGGGTGCGGGTCAACCAGGACGCCTACCTGGCCGACGGCCCCAAGCACGCCACGGTCGTCACCGAGAGCACCGACCCGCTGCCCTGGCAGCTGCTCGACGCCGCGGGCGCGGTCGTCACGGCCGGCACCACGGTGCCCGAGGGCGTCGACCCGACCGCCGCGCTCAGCGTGCACACCGTCGACCTGTCCGGCCTGGACACCGCGGGCACGGGCTACGTGCTCGTCGCCGACGGCGAGACCAGCCACCCGTTCGACGTCGCCGCGGACCCGTACGAGGACCTGCGCACCGACACGATGACGTTCTTCTACACCAACCGCTCGGGCATCGAGATCTCCGACGAGCTCGCCCCCGGTTACGGCCGTCCGGCGGGCCACGTCGGCGTCGGACCCAACCAGGGCGACACCGCGGTGCCGTGCCAGGACCTCGAGGACGACAGCCAGGCGCTGTACGACGAGCCCTGGACCTGCGAGGGCACGCGCGACGTGACCGGCGGCTGGTACGACGCCGGCGACCACGGCAAGTACGTCGTCAACGGCGGCATCTCCGTCGCGCAGCTGCTGCAGACCTACGAGCGCAGCCTCCACGCCCCCTCCGCCGACCAGGGCGCCCTCGCCGACGGCTCGCTGAGCATCCCCGAGAGCAGCAACGGCGTGCCCGACGTCCTCGACGAGGCGCGCTGGGAGCTGGAGTGGATGCTGAAGATGCAGGTCCCCGCGGGCCAGCCGTACGCCGGCCTGGTCAACCACAAGGTCGCCGACGTCGACTGGACCGGGCTGCCCCTCGACCCGGCCGCCGACCCGCAGCGCCGCGTGCTCTACCGTCCCTCGACGGCTGCCACGCTCAACCTCGCCGCCGCCGCGGCGCAGGGCGCCCGCCTGTGGGCCGCCTACGACGAGGACTTCGCGCGGGAGCTGCTCGCCGCCGCCGAGACCGCCTACGCCGCGGCCGAGGCCACGCCCGACCTGTACGCCCCCGCGCCCGACGCCTCTGTCGACCCGAACCCGGGCAGCGGGCCCTACGACGACGACGACGTGTCGGACGAGTTCTACTGGGCCGCCGCCGAGCTCTACATCACCACCGGGCAGCAGGCGTTCCAGGCCGACGTCCAGGCCTCGCCGCACCACACCGGCGACGTCTTCGACGCGGCCGGCTTCGACTGGGGCCACGTCGCCCCGCTCGCCCGGCTCGACCTGGCCGCCGTCCCCAACGGCCTGCCCGACCGTGACCGCGTGCGCGCCTCGGTCCTCGAGGGTGCCGACACGTACGTCGCCGCCCAGCAGGCCAACCCGTTCGGCCAGGCCTACGACCCCGAGGGCGGCGTCTACGCCTGGGGCTCCAACAGCGCCGTGCTCAACAACATGGTCGTGCTCGGGTACGCCTACGACATCTCCGGCGACCAGGCCTACGCCGACGCGCTGCTCAGCTCGCTGGACTACCTGCTCGGCCGCAACGCGCTCAACATCAGCTACGTCACCGGCTACGGCGACGTCTACGCGGAGAACCAGCACAGCCGCTGGTACTCCGCCTCGCTCGACCCGTCGCTGCCGAACCCGCCCGCCGGCACCGTCTCGGGCGGCCCCAACTCGACGGCGCCGACCTCGGGCGACCCGGTCGCCGGGCCCCTGCTCGCCGGCTGCCCGGCCCAGCTCTGCTACGTCGACGACATCGGCTCCTGGTCGACCAACGAGATCACGGTCAACTGGAACGCCCCGATGGCCTGGGTGGCGTCCTTCGTCGCCGACCAGGACTCCGGCAGCGGCGTCGAGCACGCCAGCTGCGAGGTGACCACCGACGTCACCCGCACCCGCGGCCGCACGCTGACCCAGGTCACCGTGACGAGCACGGGCACCACCGCGCTCGAGGGCCTCGAGGCCAGCTTCTCGCTCACCGGCGGGCAGCACGTGTCGACCCCGCGGTTCGCGACGGCGACCCAGCAGGACGAGCGCGTCACGGTCGGCGGCAAGGGCTGGAGCCGCACCGTCCAGCCCGGCGGCAGCGTGAGCGTCACCTACGCGACCACCGGTCCGGCCGGGTTCGCCTCGTGGGCGCCGGACACCGTCTGGGTCGGCGACCGCCCCTGCACCACGGGCTGACCTGCCCCTGAGCACCTGCACCCCCCGCTGCCCGGTCGAGCCTCGTGCTCGGCCGGGCAGCGGCGTCCCACCCCTGGGCCCATGCGGGGCCGCACCGATGCGTCAGCCGACGGGCTGGAAGCTCCCCGCGATGCTGTCGAACACCGGGCGGGCGTCGTCCCACTCCTCGTCCGGCACCGACCAGTAGAGCGCGTAGGCCTGGCCGGCCTCCTGGTCGACGACGGCGCGGTTGAGCACCCGGAGCGGACCGTTCTCGGCCTGCCAGCGGAACTGCCAGTCGGCGGCGTCGAAGCCGCGGAAGTCGGCGCGCTCGATGCCCAGCAGCTCGTAGCCGGGGAAGCGGCCGGCCTCGCTGACCGAGGCCTCCTGGCGCTCCCAGTCCTCGACCGGGTCGCCGGCGGGCTCGCCGCCCTCATCCACGAGCAGGTAGCGGCGCGAGCCCGGGTCGCGGAAGTACGTGCGGCTCTCGCCGTCGGCCTCGACCGTCCAGCCCTCCGGCACGGCGACCCGGTAGGCCGGGTCCTCGTGCAGCGTGAAGCCCTCGGGTGCCACGCCGGCCCCCGCGTCCGCGGCGTCCGTGGCGGCCGCGGTCGGCTCGCCCGGCGCCGAGGGGGCGGCGGTCGACGGCTCGTCCGCAC